>CBDAFK010000240.1:0-5673 GCA_965195235.1 uncultured Desulfobacterales bacterium
ATTGTATTAATGCTTGTTATTGGTGCCGTTGTCGAAGCTTAAGGTCTAATATTTCGCTTTAAAAATTTATTTTGGCCCTTGCCGCATAGAGGATTTGATAGATAAAAAGGGCGCGAAACTTGAGTTATTAATTTTGTAAAAAGTCTTTAATGAATTATCAAAAGCTGACCCAAATGGACCTCCAAAACCGATTTAAACTCATTAAAGCTGTTCTGATAATTGCCTGGAGTATCAGCCTTTTCTGCTTTGTTCTAACACTGGCGACAGGCATACGATTGCCCTATGCCGGCCATAATAGCTTTGTCTGGCTTCAAAGCCTGGGCGTTTTTACTTTACTCATAGGAATGGGGAGCGCTTTATGTTATGGCCGATGGCGTTTTCGCGGTCTTCAGAATCAAATTTCAGATCAATCAAAGAAAATCAAACAATCCAGGGAGAGATACCGCAGTTTGGTGGAAAGCGCTGAAGACTTTATCTTTACAGTAGACAATTCCGGCTGTTTTCGATCTCTCAACAGTTTTACCGCTGCTTTTTTTGGAGGAGTCCCTTCGCAATTTATAGGCCGGCCGCTTTCAAATCTTTTTTCACAAGAAATTGCCGGAAAACAGCTCAAGCTTATCAAATCGGTGTTCCAGTTTGGGAAAAGCATGCGGGATGAGTTTATGCTAACAAGAGGGGAATATCAGATATGGCTCAACGCTAACTTTATGCCCCGCAAGGACGAAAACGGCAATGTAACCTCGGTTCTGTGCATTGCCAGAGATATTACAGAAAGCAAAAAGCTGGAAAACCAGCTTATTAATACTGAAAAGCTCGCCTCCATGGGAACCCTGGCAGCCGGAGTAGCTCACGAGATCAACAACCCGCTTGGTATTATACTCGGGTTCACAGATCTCCTGCTGGAAAAAGCTGACAAAAATAGTCAAAGCTGCCAGGATCTGAAAACTATCGAACGCCACGGCCTCCATTGCAAAGCAGTGGTGGAAAACCTTCTGAGCTTTGCCCGCCAGGGAGAAGGTCAGTTCGCGTATTGTGATATTAACGAGGCTATTAAGGATATCATTAATGTGGTCAATCATTCATTGGAGATGAATGACATTGAACTTCGATTGGACCTGGCCCCCGGACTTCCCAGGGCAAAAGGTGATTCGCGTCAAATGCAGCAGGTTTTATTGAATCTCATCAACAATGCTGTGGCAGCCATGCAGCAAAACGGCAAGTTAGAGATCAAAACAGCATTAAACGCGGATTGCGAAAAAATAATTGTAGTAGTTCGTGACAATGGCCGTGGCATACCAAAAGAATATATTGACAGGATATTCGACCCGTTTTTTACCACCAAGAGCGAGGGACAAGGAACAGGGCTTGGGCTTTTTGTGAGCCACGGTATTATAAGCAAATATAAAGGAACTATCACGTGCGAAAGCAGCACGGTAGAGGCCTCCAAAAAACTTAGAGGAACTACTTTTACACTGGCGCTAAGAGTAAAGAAGGAAGACAAAACATGACAGGAAAAATCTTGATCGTAGATGATGAAAAAGACATGCTGATCCTTCTGACAAGGATTATAACAGAAAAGACCGGCTATGATGTAGTAACTACGCATAATCCTTTGAATGCGATTGAAATACTGGAAAGTCAGCGGATTAACCTGCTAATCACCGACCTGAAAATGCCTAAGATGGATGGAATTACCCTGCTTGAGCAGGCTAAAAAAATTCAACCAGCCGCCGTTGTTGTCGTCATGACTGCCTATGCTACTATTGAAACTGCTGTGGAAGCCACCCGCAAAGGAGCCTTTGACTATATTGCCAAACCTTTCCGCAAAGAACGCATATTACTGACAATCGACAATGCAATGAAGTTGCAGGGTCTTATCCAGGAAAATAGCGCGTTGCTCAAATCACTCAAACAGCAAAAGAAGTTTCCTTCCATTATCGGATCAAGCCCGGCCATTACGTCGATTTTAAGAAGGATCGAACAGGTGGCGCAATCAAGCGCCACGATCCTGATCTGCGGCGAAAGCGGCACAGGGAAAGAGCTTGTGGCCAGTGCTATCCATCATCACAGCCACCGGAATGACAAGCCGTTTATCACGGTTAACTGCACAGCCATGCCTGAACAGATCATTGAAAGCGAACTTTTCGGACATGTCAAAGGGGCCTTTACCGGTGCGTGGAAAGATAAAAAAGGTCTGGTTGAAGAAGCCAATCTGGGGACTCTTTTCTTCGATGAAATCGGAGATCTAAACATGGTGATGCAGGCAAAGCTGCTTCGGCTCTTGCAGGAGGCAGAGTATAAGCCTGTAGGCGGATTGACCACCAAACACGCCGACATACGCTTTCTCGCTGCTACGAATCAAGACCTGGCAAAACTGATAGCGGAGAAGCGATTTCGAGAAGATCTGTTTTACCGCCTCAACGTGATTAATTTCGACATCCCGCCACTTTGTGACAGAAAAGAGGATATTCCAACACTGGCCCATCATTTTCTTGAAAAATACACAATGCTCAACCAAAAAGAGATACGTCAGATTGACCCTGAAGCCATGTCTGCACTCATGGACCAAAAGTGGCCCGGAAACGTCAGAGAGCTGGAAAATGTTATTGAACGGGGCGTTGTCCTTTGCCGTTCCGACCACATTGAGATCTTGGATATTTTTCCCGAAAAGTCCCACATACCTCCCTATTTTCTTTTTGATCAGGCTATTTATGACATACCCTTTAAGGAGGCCAAAGAAAACGTCATCAAGGCCTTTCACCAGAGTTATATTCTATCAATCCTCAAACAAAGTAAGGGAAATATTTCCAGGGCTGCTGAACTGGCAGGCTTGCAAAGACAATATCTTCATCGTCTCATAAAAGAAGAAAACATCAATGTCGAGACTTTCAAGGGGTAAGGGGTAATATCTTTCGTTGCTTTGCTTCTCTAATCCTTAATCCTCTATAAATGGCATATGTAAACTGATTGTTTCACCTTCCTAACATATTGCAATTCCAATCACTATTACCGTTTCGTTCCCGGCAGTCTTTTTCACTGTAACCTGAAAGTTTACAGAATATCTGCCAAACCCGCGGGAATCCAGAAAAAAATAAGCTTTTATAGCCATAATTTCCAGATGTTATATATTAGTCCTGCCTGACTCTGATTCACGGTATATCTTTTGCTTATAAAAGGGATGCAATGAAAAAGCATGAAGTTAAAGAAATTATCGTTCCCATAGATAAAAATCTTAGCATCAAACCATCGGTTGCCGCAGAAGACAGTATCACAGAGGCGATCGAGATCTTGCTCAACAATGATCTCAAACAGATTGCAGTAACCAGAAAAGATGTGGTTGTTGGGATGATCAGACTTGAAGATGCTCTGAAAACAATCGGATTAGAAGGCGATCTAAAAGCAAAGGGAACAAGAGTTGTTGTTATTCAAGGTCGCAAGATCGTAATCAACAGGATAAATGAGCAAGAACAACTATAAGGATATGTGACAGATTATGAATATGGAAAGGAGGTGGGGAGGACAGGATCCTGAGAACGCGGGTTTCACCATGAGAACACTTGCCAATGACGCAAGAATCAAATAAAAAGGGAGAAAAATTAACATGCACTTTATAAGAGAATTGGGACGATTTATGATGATGGGCGCAAGAGCTCATGCAAAATGGGAACTGGACGTATCAAATACCATACTTCATGACCGTAAGCGGCTTATTGTACTTGGCTTGATGCTGCTTCCGATACTAATCGGAGGCATTGCTTTTGCCGATAAACTTGGCGGAGCTCTGCCTGATATAATAGGCGGGCATAAGGCTTACAGTCCGGCTTACTATAATATGGGTATTTTTTTGGCCTCTATACTTATAGGTCTTGCCGCGGGTCTTATAACCGGTTGTATCGGCGCAGGCGGCGGATTTATCATTGCACCGGCTTTGATGAGCGCGGGCATCAAGGGTATCCTCGCAGTTGGAACTGACCTGTTTCACATATTTGCCAAAGCAATCATGGGAAGTGTAATCCACAGGAAGCTTGGGAACATTTGCGTGCCGCTTGCAATAGTCTTTGTAATAGGAGCTGTGTTAGGAGCCACAGCCGGCGGCATTATCAACAGGGTGTTATATGAGATTAATCCGGTGCTCAGCGACGCTTTTATTACGAGCATCTATTCTATTATGTTAGGTTTTCTGGGAATCTATTCCATGATCGATTTCCTGAAGGCAAGGAAGGCCACAGCAGGGGTGGTTGAAGATGTTCACGGCGGAAAAAGTGAAGGAGTAGATATGGGCAACCTTCCCAAAAAACTTCAGTCCATAAAGATACCCCCCTTAGTCAGATTTGACGCTGACCTTGTCCCTGGAGGTAGAGGAATTTCATGGGTATTTTTGGTTGCCAGCGGCATTCTTGTTGGATTAGCCGCCGGAATTATGGGAGTTGGCGGGGGTTTTCTGACATTTCCAATATTTGTATATGTCCTCGGTGTTTCGTCAATGACCACAGTAGGAACCGACATCTTCCAGATTATTTTTACAGCGGGTTATGCTTCAATAAGCCAGTATGCAATCTATGGTTTTATCTTCTATACGCTGGCAGTTGGCATGCTCCTGGGTTCTTTAGTAGGCATCCAGATCGGCGCAATGGTAACCAAGGTTGTCCCGGGGATCACTATTCGCGGTTTTTACGCCATGGCTGTTCTGGCCGGTTTTTTGAATCGTATCTTTGCATTGCCCGCAAAACTTGGTGATATGGATGTTATTCCGATATCCAAGGGGCTTGGCAGCGCGCTCGAGACTATTGGAGTTTGGGCCTTTTTCATTGTTATCGGAGGGTTTAGCGTATGGGTAATCGGAACATTTCTTTCCAATATTAAAAAGCTTAAGGGAGAGGAGGCAGGTATATGATTGCTAAGAAAAAAGAATTTTACGGTGGTTTTGCCATGATGCTGGCATTTGTAGCGGTAATGGTAATTATCTTTTTACCTGTGATTAACGGCAAAAACGGCTTGCAATACATGGACAATTTGTTTAACAGTATATCGAAAAGATCTGCTTACACTATTCCAGCACTAAAAGAAAAGGCAAATAAGTTTATGGGAGATACCTTAAACCTGACCCTTGTTATGAAGGACAACGAGCAGGCTGCAAAAACGGCTTCTTTGCTAAAGAAAGCCGGAGCGTCTGTAACTATATCTGGATCGGAGTTAAAGGTTAACGGCGATTTTGGCAACATTCTGGTCAACTGCCTTGGTGATGCCGACCTTATGTATTATAATGATGGATTGAAACTATCCGCCAAATACAACTATAACGAAAAGGAAGTTATGTATAACTGGTGGAAGACGCTTAAGGCTATGGATAAGGACCTAAAGAACCAGAAAAAGTTTGAAGAGTCCAAGACCATTAGCGAAGTGTCGAAAAAAGGAGTGGAATTGGCCTATAACTACTACAAGATTGAACCCCAGAAAGTCTCTGACCGTATTGGTATTCTCAGCTTCTCTCTGATCTTCTATGTGGTTTACACACTCTGGTATGGTTTTGCTATTATGTTCATGTTTGAGGGATGGGGCATGAGGCTGGAACACTAACGACTAACGTAATCTAATATTTTGCACTATGGCGGGGGCCTTTCACGGCCCCTGCTATGGTACAGAGTTGAAGGAGTAGGGAGTAAATTTTTACAG
>CBDAFK010000241.1:0-5980 GCA_965195235.1 uncultured Desulfobacterales bacterium
AAGGGCTTATCTGCTGGACCCTTGGATCACTGAGGGCAAAAGAGGCCCAAAGTGCCCTGGAAGAACTCGTTGACTCCACAAGCGAAATGGAACTGTACCGGAACAGGAGGCTCACGAGGGTAACCTTGGGCGCACTGGCCAGAGAGGCGCTTCAGACTATACAGAATGCAGGACATCCATAAATAAGAGCATGCTTTTAGGCGCTTTGCTGGGTGGCAAGGGGGCGCCTTGCTGTAATTCCAAGATTAAGAGAAAGTAAAGATTGTGTTTGGATTTTACTTGCATTGTTATAAGTAATCTGTTTTTTTAACACCATCCTTTTCTTGTTTAATAATATGAAACATCACTCTATCAAGACATATCGCCGCATTATACAAATTAGTGTAGCAATAACATTCATCATACTTCCATTGTTGAATCAATCAGGTTTTACGTTTATCTGGGGCAATTTCTTGAATATGCATATTGGCCCCCTGAATCTGACAGATCCTCTTGCTGTTCTTCAGGTAACTCTAAAAGGCCTGTACTTTCCGCCCAGACTTTTGATGAGCACTGGAATAATTCTAATCATAGCTATGTGCTTTGGCACTATATTTTGTTCATGGATCTGTCCTTTTGGCCTGCTTTCAGAATTAGTCCACGGACTGGCTAAACGTGTTTTACCTGATAGTTTTAAGAAATTAAATTTTCAAAACAGCGGATTTAAAATCAAGATATATATTCTATCATCAGGATTATTGTTTTTTTTCTTATTTTGTACAACACCTGTTATTAACCAGGTTTCCATGCCTTTCTGGTATTCTCAGATTTTTCAATACTTATTTATCCAAAAATATGTATCTTTTGCGGTGTTATTTGTCGCTGTAATTCTGTTTGCAGAATTTATATCCCGCAAGCGTCTATGGTGCCGTTACATATGTCCTCAATCTTTTCTCCTTGTGATAGCCAAACTTCTCAATCCCTTTCATCTTAAAGTAGGTTACAACAAAGAAAAATGTATCAGTAATAAAAATAATAACCCATGCCAAAAAGCCTGTTCTCTCAGCCTTGATCCCAGAACTCTGAACAATTTATTAGAAACGGAATGTAATAACTGCGGAGACTGTGTTACAGCATGTAAAAAGTCGGGTAAAGCTCTCAATTTTCAATTTAGCCGGCATTTCTCATAATCAACTTATAAAAAAAGAGGTTTTCACAGCCCGCAAGGCAGTGGGGACGAGCAGATGCTATTAAAAAAACATACGGATATTTGCAAATTAGTTGTTGGCTTAGCAGATTGATGATATTATATTTTTTAATTAAAGATTCCCTTTTGGGGTTTGATTACACAAAGCTGCGATCTGAAAAGACAGAAAGAGGGGTTGTTCGTCATGGGTGGTTTATTTGGAAGTGTTTCAAAAGAGGATTGTGTCAATGATCTGTTTTACGGAACCGATTATCATTCTCATCTTGGGACAAAACGGGGAGGCATGGCTGTTAAAAATTCTGAAGGATTTACAAGGTCTATCCATAACATTGAAAATGACTATTTCCGGTCCAAGTTTGAGGCTGACCTCCCTAACTTACAGGGAGACAAGGGTATCGGAGTTATTAGCGACAACGATTCCCAGCCGCTTATTATTGGTTCCCATTTGGGAACATTCGCAATTATTACGGTTGGAAAAATTAACAACGTTGAGGAACTGGTCAGGGAAGAATTTGCAAAAAAAATGCATTTTTCCGAGACCAGCGGTGGTGTGACAAACCCGACAGAATTAGCGGCAATGTTAATTTGTGAAAAAGGATCCTTTGAAGAGGGAATTGAAAATGCTCAAGAACTCATTCAAGGCTCATGTTCAATGCTTTTGCTTACGGAAAACGGGATTTTTGCTGCAAGGGACAGATTAGGGAGAACACCTGTTGCCATTGGAAAAAAAGAAAACGCCTATGCAGCATCCTCAGAAACATGCGCATTTCCTAACCTTGGATATGATATTGAAAAACATCTTGGGCCGGGCGAAATTGTTTTCCTGACGCCGGATGGATATGAGCAGAGAAGAAAGCCCAACAACAAGATGCAAATATGCGCTTTTCTGTGGGTCTATTACGGTTATCCAGCCTCTTATTACGAGGGAATCAACGTGGAGTCGGTCAGGTACAGGTGCGGATACTCCCTTGCAGAAAATGACGAAACAAAAGTAGATTTTGTTACAGGAATACCGGATTCGGGAGTCGCTCACGCAATTGGCTATGCAAATAAAAAGAAAATCCCGTATAAACGTCCCTTTGTTAAATATACACCAACCTGGCCCAGAAGCTTTATGCCGCACAGTCAACGCAGAAGAGATCTTGTTGCAAAAATGAAACTGATTCCGGTTAGATCTATGATAGAAGGCAAGAAGATTCTTTTTTGTGAAGATTCAATTGTAAGGGGCACCCAGTTGCAGGATAATGTTCAAATATTATTCGATTACGGCGCGCTGGAGGTGCACATGCGCCCGGCCTGCCCGGTTTTAATTTATCCCTGCGACTTCCTCAATTTTTCAACATCTCGATCAACACTCGATCTTGCCGGCCGAAAAGCGATTAAAGAACTTGAAGGAAGTGATGATAAGTTTCTGGATGAATATGCTTTGGCTGGATCAGAAAAAAATATGGCAATGATAGACACCATAAGAAAAAGATTAAAGCTTAACTCATTACAATTTCAAAAACTGGAAGACCTTGTGAAGGCCGTGGGTCTGCCAAAAGATAAATTATGCACACACTGCTGGGATGGGTCCAGTTATTTTAAATAGGAGTTTTTAATGCCAAAACGCGACGATATAAAAAAGGTGCTCATCATCGGTTCAGGCCCTATCATCATTGGCCAGGCATGCGAATTCGACTATTCCGGCACTCAGGCCTGCAAAGCTCTGCGTTCTCTCGGTTATGAAATCGTTCTGGTGAACTCTAATCCTGCAACAATCATGACAGACCCGGGCACTGCTGATGTTACATATATCGAACCCCTTAATCTTAAAGTATTAACAGATATTATCAAAACAGAACGGCCGGATGCCCTGCTGCCAAATTTAGGGGGCCAGTCCGCCCTGAATTTATCATCTGAACTGGCGCAGGCAGGCGTTCTGGATGAATACAATGTGAAGGTCATCGGTGTAACTGTCGATGCTATTAAGCGGGGAGAAGATCGCACGGCTTTCAAGGAAACCATGGAGCAGCTCGGCATTGAAATGCCGGAGAGTCAAACGGTAAACAAAGTTGAAGACGCTGAAAAAGTCGCCGCAGAACTGGGTTACCCTGTTGTGATTCGTCCGGCCTATACAATGGGCGGCACCGGCGGTGGCCTGGTGTATAATATTGAAGAACTTCGCACCATTGCTGCGCGGGGTTTGTCTGAAAGCCTTGTAAATCAGGTTCTGGTTGAAGAATCGGTCCTGGGATGGGAAGAGCTTGAACTGGAAGTCGTGCGGGACGCTAAAAATCAGATGGTTACTGTTTGCTTTATCGAAAATGTCGATGCCATGGGTGTTCATACCGGTGATTCTTTTTGCACGGCGCCGATGATGACCATTGATTCCAAGCTGCAAAAGCGTCTTGAGAAATACTCTTATGACATTGTCGAAGCGATTGAAGTTATCGGCGGCACAAATATTCAATTCGCACATGATCCCAAGACAGACCGGGTTTTTGTTATCGAGATTAACCCGAGAACTTCCAGATCATCCGCCCTTGCATCCAAGGCAACAGGTTTTCCGATTGCCTTTATTTCTGCCATGCTGGCCTGTGGTCTGACCCTGGATGAAATCCCCTACTGGCGTGACGGTACCCTTGAAAAATATACCCCTTCCGGCGATTATGTGGTAGTAAAATTCGCGAGATGGGCTTTTGAAAAATTTAAAGGTGTTGAGGATAAGCTTGGAACCCAGATGCGCGCTGTTGGCGAAGCCATGAGCATCGGGAAAAACTACAAAGAGGCATTTCAAAAAACAATCCGATCCCTTGAAATTAACCGTTATGGTCTTGGTTTTGCCAGGGACTTCAACAAAAAGTCTCTAACTGAATTAATGAACATGCTGGTTATCCCCACAAGCGAACGCCAGTTTATTATGTACGAGGCTTTGCGCAAGGGAGCCAATATCCAGGATCTTTATGAGCTTACCCATATTAAACCCTGGTTTATTAAACAGATGAAGGAACTGGTGGATCTTGAAGAAGAAATTCTAACATACAACGGGAAGACGTTTCCGGATGATCTGCTTATCCGCGCAAAAAAGGACGGGTTTGCAGACAGGTATCTTTCCCTTCTTCTCGGGATTTCAGAAAAGGCTATCAGGGGAAAGCGTATTTCGCTCGGGATTGTCGAAGCATGGGAACCTGTGCCGGTCAGCGGTGTTGAAAATGCCGCCTATTACTATTCCACTTATAATGCGCCGGATAAAATAGAGGTAAACGATCGAAAAAAAATCATGGTGCTTGGCGGAGGTCCCAATCGTATAGGCCAGGGAATTGAGTTCGACTACTGCTGTGTGCATGCTGCATTTACCATCCGTGATGCAGGATATGAATCGATAATGGTTAATTGCAACCCTGAGACTGTCTCTACTGATTACGATACTTCGGACAAGCTTTATTTTGAACCACTTACTGTTGAAGATGTTTTAAGTATTTATGAAAAGGAGAAACCGGAAGGGATTATTATCCAGTTCGGAGGGCAAACACCTCTTAATATTGCAAGCGAACTTGAAGAAGCAGGCGTCAAAATTTTAGGAACTTCTCCTGAAACAATAGATCTGGCAGAGGATCGGGACCGGTTCCGCAAGGTTATGCGCAAGTTAGGGATTCCTCAACCAGAATCCGGCATGGCCAGCACCCTGGAAAAGGCCCTCGAAATAGCCGGGAGAATCGGATATCCATTAATGGTTCGGCCATCTTATGTTTTGGGCGGACGCGCCATGGAAGTTGTTTATGACGAAGAAATGCTTTTGCATTATATGTCGGCAGCCGTAGATATTTCACCGGAGCGCCCCATATTGATCGACAAATTTCTGGAAAATGCCATTGAATCTGAAGCAGATGCGATTGCAGATGGAACCGATGCTTTTGTTCCCGCGGTTATGGAGCATATTGAACTGGCAGGCGTGCATTCCGGTGATTCTGCGTGCGTAATTCCTCCTGTAAGCATCCCTTTGAAACACATAGAGACCATTAACGAATACACAAAAAAGATTGCCATTGAACTCAATGTAGTCGGGCTTATGAATATCCAGTATGCTATTGCAAATGACATTGTTTATATTCTGGAGGCTAACCCCAGGGCATCACGCACCGTGCCGATTGTTTCCAAGGTTTGCAACATTTCCATGGCGCGGCTTGCCACCGAGGTAGTTATGGGCAAAAAAATCTCTGATCTTAGTCTAAAACAAAAACATATTCCATATTTTGGCGTTAAGGAAGCTGTTTTGCCCTTTAAAATGTTTCCTGAGGTTGATCCCCTTTTAGGGCCGGAAATGCGATCCACAGGAGAGGTTTTGGGGCTGGCCGATTCATTTGGCCTTGCTTTTTTCAAATCCCAGAAAGCAACCCAGCTCTCACTTCCGCTTGAGGGAACCGTTCTTATTACCGTTGCTGACAAAGACAAGCTAAGCGCCCTGAAACCGGCCAGACTGTTTGACGATTTAGGGTTTAAGATCCTGACTACAAAGGGAACACATAATTTTCTGCAGGAACATGGCATTGAATCGGAAACTATCCGCAAGTTAGGATATGGCAGGCCAGACATTGTGGATGCCGTCAAAAACAGAGAAATCCAGTTAATTATCAATACTCCCAGCGGAAAAGAGAGCAAGGATGATGATTCATATATCCGGAAGGCCGCGATCGAGTATAAGATTTTAAATGTTACCACTACGGCTGCAGCGCTGGCAGCCGCCAAGGGAATTGCTGCGCGAAGAACAGGAAAATCCGAGGTAAAGTCTCTTCAGGCCTATCATGCGGATAT
>CBDAFK010000242.1:0-5368 GCA_965195235.1 uncultured Desulfobacterales bacterium
TTGATTTATGATTGTTGATTTATGATTGTTGGAATCGCTCCTGCCTGTGCCGGCACGGCAGACAGGTCGCTCTATCTTTTCAATCATAAATCCTTGCTCCTACCTCCGTTTCTTTTGTTTTTCATTCGATGTTGGACGTTCATCTTTTTCTCTTCTCACCATCTGACCCCGCCAGACTGACGGCGGGCAAGCTCTGACCTCCGACCTCTGATTTCTGACCTCTGATCTCTGATCTCTGACTTCTGTATTCACGCCTCCCCTGCCCTTCTAAGTGAAAACCGGACAAAAAATGGCGCCATCAGTTCATTTATTATTACCGATCCCAATACAGCGTTTACCATTATTTCCGACAGATATGGATCTCCGAATATTTCCCCTGCTGCCAGAACAAGCCCTACTGTAACCCCGGCTTTTGGCAAAAGAGCCATGCCCAGATATTTTTTGACAGTCTCAGGCGCACCGGATATTTGAGCTCCAAAACGGCTCCCAACCAGCTTTCCGATAAAACGCCCCATGACAATAACCAGAGCGATTAATCCAGCAGTCTGCATTACCTTAAAATCCATATGAGCCCCTGCCAGCATGAAAAATATTCCGAATATTGGCTCTTCTATGCTTTCCACAACTGTAAAAAGATTTTCATGGTGTCTCACAAAGTTGACAACCACAAATCCCAAGATCATATTGGCAAGCAAAGGAGAAGCATTAAGGCTTATTGCCAGACCGCCTGCCAAAAAGATGCTTCCTACTATCACTCCAAGCATTGCCTCCTTTCGCAATACAAAACCAATCAGTTTCCTAAGGCAGATTCCCAACACGCCTCCAATAAACAAGGAAAGAAGAATGGAAAATACTGGGGAAAGAAGTAAGCTGGTAAAAGACATGGCTTCCTGGTTTACAAAGATTTGGGCCATTGTAAAAGCAAAAGCGGCAAAGAGAATCGTAATAGCATCATCCAGGGCGACCACACCTAATAGTATAGTAGTAAACGGCCCCTTTGCACTGTATTCATGAACGATAGCCATAATTGCTGCAGGAGCTGTGGCAGCGCTGATAGCCCCGATCACAAACGCCATGGGAAAATATAATATCCAGAAAGAGGACTGAATCGCTCCTAAGCTGTGAATAAAATAAAAAAACAGTAAAAGCATTAGCGTCGTACAGATGAAAGCGCCAAAAGCCTGCGTAAATGTAATCCAGAGAATATGCTTTCCAAGCTTTTTCAACTTTATCAGGCTGAGAGATCCGCCGATTGAAAAGGCAATTATAGACAAAGCTATATCTGTAATTATAACTAGATCTTCTTTAATCAGTCTCTCATGGAACAGCCCCAGAAGCGAAGGGCTGAGCAGCATCCCAATTACAAGATATCCTGTCACACGAGGCGCTTTAAAGTAGTTTGCTGCTTTTCCGCCTATATAACTCAAGAGAAGAAGCAGGCCTATGTAAACAAGTGGATGGATTGTTTCCATATTAGAGACCTTTGAAAAATGTTCAATTTTGTTCAAGTTCAAGGAAGGCGAAAATTTTAAACGTAGGAATACATTGAGTATTTCGAGGCTTAAAATTTGAGCCTGACGCCGACACGAAGTGAAGCATCAGCGCTCAATTGGGCAAAAGGGGGCTTTTGCAAAGGTCTCTATCATTGAACGATCCAAACAGTCAACCCGCTTGAGTTAAGCAAAACTTTGCTGGTTACACTGCCCATGAAAAGCTCCTTTATTTTCGAAACACCCCTGCGTCCCAATACAATTGTTCCAAAACCGTTTTTACGCGCCTCTTTGAGAATATCGTCAGCAGCAGACCGGGTGCCGTCTATTACCTTTGTGGCGATCTGATCCTTGGAAAGCCCTGCATCGAGAAGTATTTTTTTAGCCTTTTTCATATATGGAGCAATCTCCTGACCTGCCTTGTTCTTCCAGAATTCCTCAAGGTCAGGAGCCTCTTCAAGGGCCTCCAGAGGAACAAAGCGTCTCAGATGCCTCATAGTATAGAAAATGGTTGCCTTGCAATCGGTGCCGGAAAGCATAAAACCGGCATGGTCAACTGCTCTCAGAGCATTTTCGGAACTATCCACGGCAATGAGCGCCTTTTTTGAACGAATACCGCCCCCTACTATCCACAAGGGGCAATCCCTGCAGTACTCCACGAGTCTGGTGGAAATTTCACCCACGATAAACGGTTTAAAATCGGTTCGCCCACGCTTGGACATCAAAATAGCATCCGCCCTTTTATTTTTTGCCCAAAAATGAATATCTCTGGCAATAGTACTTTCACATTGCTGGTAATGCGGTTTGATATTCTTTTCATCAAAACCTTTATCAATAAGAATTTTTACCGCTTCTGCTAAAACCCGCTCGGCTATTTCTTTATTCTTTCTTTTAACTGACGCCAGCGCTGACCTGATTTTCCTGTCCATTGTTTTATTGTCTGTTAACAGCGGCGGCAAAGAGGGCATGACATACAGAAGATGGACATGCATTTTATGCTCAGCGCCAAACATAAGATAAAGATAATCCAATGATCTCAGCGAATTTTTTGAACCATCAATCGGTATGACAATGCTTTTTTTCAACTCCTCCATAATATTCTCCTTGTTGCTTTATACTGATTACATATTGTCTGGACCGATCTATACATCTACCTGTTCAGGAATCATTTCCTTTTTTGCGTAGTCATAAAAAAGATGATTGTTGATAAACAGATCATAAATATCCGGATCAATATGTTTATCCTTTTTCATAAACCCCATGATCTTGACTGCCTGAGAAAGCTTCATGGGTTTTCTATATGGTCTGTCCTTGGCGGTCAGTGCTTCAAAAATATCAGCAACAGCCATGATACGCGACTGAAACGGCATTTCCTTTTTTGTTAAACCGCGCGGATAGCCTGATCCATCCAGTTTTTCATGATGCGCTGCAGCGTATTCCGGCACATTTGCCAGTTTCCTTGGAAAGGGGAGTTGTTTTAACATCCTGAGCGTCATTGTGGCGTGGTTTTCTATGATCTTGCGTTCTTCTTTGGTTAGAGATCCTTTTCGAATACATAGATTTTTGACCTCGTCCTCAGTAAGATAATAATGTTTTTTATTATCCAGTAAATAGATTTTTTCTGCAATCTCTTTAATTCTTGTAATTTTATCATCATCCATAGATTCTCCTGGATTGTTGCATGTTTTGATAAAATCCAATTCATTATAAAGCAATCCTGTTTCATCACAAAGTTCTTGGTCAATGCGTTGTGTTTCAGTTTTGATATTTTCTCCATTTTTCAGAACCTTGATTTTTTTGTTCAAATATTTGTTTTCGATCAGTTTGGCTATAAGATAAAATCTGGTTTCAATCAGAGATATACGGTCGCTGATGGTCTGGAGCTTTGTTGACTTGTCAATCACATATTCGGGTGTGGTGATTTTACCTACGTCATGCATCCATGCCGCCAGCCTTAGCTCTTCCATTTCATCTTCATTAAAATAAATATCTTTAAATGGACCGTCAGCAGCTTTATTTATTTCCTCCGCAAGCATCATAGTCAGAAAGACCACACGCTTTATATGCCCGCCTGTGTATGGAGACTTTTCGTCAATAGCTGTGGCAATGCTTTTGATAAAGGAATAGAATAAATTTTTCAGATCCTGGATAAGTTGCGTATTGGTCAAAGCAACTGCGGCCTGCGAGGCAAGGGAAGCAACCAGATTTACATATTCTGTAAAAAATGATACCAACTCGCCTGTTTTAATATCCTTTGCATTTAATAACTGCAAAACGCCAATAATCTCATTTTCATGATTTTTCATGGGAATAACGAGCATAGACTTTGATCTGTAACCTGTGGTTAAATCGTATTTTTTTGGACCGGTAAAATCAAACCCTTCTGCTTCATATACATCCGGTATGTTGACGATTTCACCTGTAAGAGCAGTATATGATGACACATTAGAATGATTTGGTTGTCCATTTATATAAAGAGGGACTTTCGGCAGGGTAATTTCAATCCCGCTTGTTCCGCCCATCCTGGTTTTCATTGTGTCATTTTGCATTATTTCAAAACAAAGATGCATTTTATCGTCGTCAACTATATACAAAGTTCCAGCATCGGCATTTGAAAGGTCTCTGGCTTCATCAACAATCATTTCCAGCAGCTTGCTGATATTTTTTTCAGCAGACAGAGCCAGCCCGATCTCAGCGAGCTGTTTTATGTACTTTTGCTGATTGTGTATTTTTTGATCAAAGTCCGACGAAGAAGTCATGTTATTTGGCCCTCCACTTTAATATAATATCACCTTCTCCAGCGCCAATATCATTTGCAATGACCTGACATTTTACTTTTAAGAGAAAAAATATGGTATGTTTTTCATTGGAAAGCGCCTCATAATTCCCCTGGCCCTTACTTATTATGAATTTTGAACTTTTATAAATATTCTTAAATTTTAGGCTGCATGTTTTGAGAATAGTTCCAGGAGCATCCGTTCCTGAGGATAATATGCTTGCAACTTTATCGATACCTGCCTTTATTGCGTCCTCATATGTCGCGTCATTTATGACAGGTGTATTCCTGACGACATATATGGTTGGTTTTTTCATCTCCTCTATTAAAACTTTGTCAAAGACGCATTCCCCAGCATTATCCCCAATATACAAAATTTCATCGGCTTTATCTAAATAATCTTTGAATCTACTATAATCGCATATAACAAAGTCTTTTTTAAGCGTTTCGGCTGTGTCTTTTTCAATATCAAAAGCCCTGCCTGCACCAAAGTCTATTACATTCCCGGCAATCGCAATTCTAATCGCTGCCAGAAGCCTGTCATCAGATTTTTCAACGTGACTTTTCAAAGAAGGATATAATGACAGGGCCTTTTTTGTGCTTTTATCTTTTATTTTTCTGTAGGGGTCCCAATTTCCGGTAATTTCGCTTACCTTGCGATAGATAAGTCTTCCGGTTTCCGGGGGACTGCTTTCAAGTGGGATGTTTTTTAGCATCATCCCCACTTCATCTAATACATCTTTAACTTTTTTTTCATCATCGGTTGCTATTCTCGCCGCTCGGAGCGCTTGATTTAAGAAACAGGGAAAACAGTCAAGATAGGTTTTCATTTTTAATCCTTTAAGCAATCGTATTTAAAGTTCTGTCGAAAAAAATCAATATCGGATTATGTTGGAACGGTCAAGGGCCAAGTGGACTGCGGGGAGCTTCAATTAAGTGTATGCTCAAAAAAAAATGCTTGATTATTCCATAAAAAGAGCTGTATTATAGGCACAAGCTCATAATGAGAAATGAAAAATAATGAGAGATGAAAAATGCCAAGACCGAGAAAGCTCAGATTTGTTCAGGGACGCCCCATTGTTGACGCCTTTTTTCCCAGCAG
>CBDAFK010000243.1:0-5993 GCA_965195235.1 uncultured Desulfobacterales bacterium
AACCAAGGTGGGAAGAAGGCTGAGCCTAAGCCAGTCAGCGATAAGCAGAGCGGTTCAAAGAGGTGAACACTTGGTTGCGGAACGTAAATTATCTTTAAGTAATGATAGAAACGCATAATTTCATGGGCGTCCCTCTGGACTCTCGTCCCTCTGGACTCTTCGGTGGAACTGGTACGAGCAGAGGCACATGATCAATTTTCTGGTCGCACTTTTTTTTACAATGATTTAGGGGCATGACTTTTTACAAACCCATTCATAGTTAGGGCACAAAAATGGTTTCATGGTTAAAAAAATGGGGTCAAGTCTGCCTTTGACCCTTACTGATATTGTTTTGTTTTTTCCATACCTGATTTTTAATTTTTTTGCCACATTTTTTAGTCTTGAAACTCTTTGGTGATAAGCCCAAACCAGCATTTTACTCCTCTCGTTTACCATCAAGGGTCAAACATAGACTTGACCCCATTTGTCATTTGTACTGTCCCCTGTGACTCCTAGGAAACTGCTGCTCCGGCAAAAAAGAGCGTAAACAGGGCAACAACCAACATGGAAACTAACTTCCTTGATGTTAATTTTATCATTGTCTTTTACTCCTTTTATTTATGGTTAGTTTGAAAATCTTCTGTCTTTTCAGTTATCATCGGTTATCATTTGAGACGGCGCACCTCACCTCCTCCCTTTTCATCTCACTTCCCTTCATTGATTCGACGCACGCTCTTTATCTCTACAGAAACCTCTATAGAGGTGAGAGATTTGTGCTGGACCGGGTTACCTAAAATAATATTGGCAACCCTCGGCAAGCCTCCCAGATGAATATATTGCTATTTTTGTTCTTCAGCATATAGAGCCCCGCTTTCTATAATCTTAACGGCAAACTCTTTAATTTTTGATGGAATGCTTTTTTCAATCTCCGGCGTTTTTAGGCTGACAAACACTACAATACAATCTTTATCATTTGTTTTGCCCTGGCCGATTCCTTCCACCCCATCAATATCCATCCATTGATCCTGAATCTCTGATATCACTTCTTCAATGCTTAATCCCATATTTCTTACCTATTACGCAGAACATTGCCCACACAGCAACTCTTCTGTCGAGATTAGTTACTTTGCTCTGATACTGCCACATTAAAAAGTAACTAATCAAGTTCTATATATCATTGCGAACGATGTAAAGGATCTCATCCTTATCACCAAGATTGCTTCGTCTCTTTCGCTCCAACGACATGAAAACGTCATAATATTATTTGCTCATTTACTTGTAGAAGTCAGCCCCGGCCGAGATGAACCACATCTCCCGTGACTGCGGAACATTAAGAAACTCCACACCAATCGAAATCCCAACACCCCAATAAATCCTAGGCTTGTTCGGCACGGTAAAACGCTCAAAGCCGTGGGATCCAGTTAGATTGACATTGTTGTGCGTAGCAATCCTTCTCTCACCATCATAGACATGAATGTGCCGCACGATAGATGCCACCGACCCCGTTGTAAAACGCAACATTACCGAGTCTACTTTGTATCGCTTGCTATCAACAATAACTGGTGTGGGAATAGCGAAGTGAAACCAGTTAGTCGTACCTGGTTTACCTTTAAGTCGTGTGCCAAACCCTGCACGGTAGATCCACTCCAAGAGCCATGGCCACTCCACTTGGATGTTTACACCATGAATCCAGCTAGCAAAGGCGAGCTCTGCTGCCATAGGTTCAATTTCTTTTTCTACCTCCTCAGCAGCTACAAGCTCTGCCGCCATACCTTCAAATGTGACGCTATCCGGTATTTCTTCTGGTAGAACTGCTGGGGTAATAACCGCAGGTGCAATAAGCTCTTCCATTTTTTCTTTCTTCCCTTGTTCCATTTTGTCCTCCTTTTTTGACATTATTTTTGGCCACAGCACAGTGCCACTGCCAAAGAGTTAATAGGTTTTCTTTAGGGATGAAGCCTAATATGTAGAAGCGATTGTACATAGAGAATACTATTAATCACTGTCACCCTGGCAGAACCAGCAAAAAGTAATCCTACTGCTCCTTCTTTAATATCACATACAAGGCTTCCTGAGTCTCCGCCGGCAGACATATTTGTAGTTATGATCTGTCGGGCGAAACGAGCAACACGACCGCTGCCGTAATTGACATCAACAGTGGCGTTGATAGCAGTGATTCTGCCATTAGAGAAATTAGTTGTTCTACCAGTCTTTTCCACTAAATCGCCAACTTTCGGGTTGCTCTTAACCTGCTTCACATATCCGATCCAATAGATTTCTCGATCCAGATTGTGGAACTCACCTTCGGCAATTGCCGCATCAACATAGTTGATTGGGGTGGATGTGAGAGTCTTAAATTTAATAGGCACAAATCTGGAAAGGCGAGCAATAACATCTCCCGGCACACTGCCTCCGTCGTATGGGCCCGGCTGCAGAATTGGATCCCCTATGTTGGCATCATTGGAATTTGCCAGAACATGGTTGTTGCTCAAAATGTAATATCTTCTGGGGATACCTGGGAAAGGTGTAAGGTCATAGACGCAGGTGGCAATTGTTCCTGCCGTTATTTTGTAATGACCTATGCTGAACCCTCCTTTGGCAGGCCGCACACGCTGCTTCAAGACCTCGATACCCAGCTCATCTTTCATAGCTACTTTTTCATTATCAGAAGCAAAAATCTCACCTGTCTCCACAACATCAGTTTTGAATCCCCCTATAGACTTGGGAATCTGGTCATCAGCTTTGAGTAATGCTTTGTCAAGCTTCTGGGATACGAGAATGGTCACACAGAGATCGCCGGTATCTCTCCCCTCTTTGATTTTGTGCCCTGTTGCCACTCCAACCACATTCTGTTTGGCGAAAAGTGCTTCCTGCTCCCCTTCATGGGCTTCTGTGATTGCCGCATATTCAGCATCTATATTTATAGTCATCTTATTTATCTCCTTATGTGAAAGTATTCTGTTTTTTCAGCATCATGGGTTATCATGTGAGACGTCACCACCTCCTTCCTGTTCTTCCTGGGGCTGTCTTTCCGCCGGGGCGGGGGGAATTTCCATGGGAGGTATAGTCTCCTCCACTCGCGGTGTTATCTTTTCCGTCTCTGCGGGCAGAGAACCCCCTTCCTCTTTGCAACCAACAAAACCAAGGCACATTATCACTGCAAAAAACATACATATAAAAAACCTTTTCATCTTTTATCACCTCCCTTTTCTTTCTGGTATTCATGAAACAACCCTGTCAACCTGGAACAAGAGAAGGGCTTATCGAGAAGGCTTGCCTTGTATTTGGTCTTTTCCTCTTCAAGGCGTGTTCGAAACCGACTCATGTTCCCACTCATATAGATCGTCTTTATCCCAGGATCATGTTTCCGTATGTCCCTTACCATTTCGAGGCCGTTTTTCACCGGCATCTGGATATCGGTAAGAATGATATCGGGTTTGAACTGTAGGAAGGCCTCATACCCCTCCTCGCCATTCACGGCCGTCTTCACACGATAGATGTCCATCCTGTCTATCATTTCCTTTATGAGACCGACTAATGCCTCATCATCATCGATAATCAATACCTTCATCATGTTCTTCTTACCTGACCACCATTTCCTGTCCTTTTGTGTCCTTTTGGCCACGTTTTCACCCACCCCTGTTCAGGGAAGGGAGACATTGTCCTGTCGGCTTGCAGGGATAATAATAATTTTTCATAAGCAAGGGATATGCCAAATCTGGGCGGATGGATTAACTCGTTGATATTTAAGTAAGATTTGTCGTAGAAGAACCGGCTGGTAAGAGCCTTCTGAAGGGTTTTTCCTACAGGCAGAGGGAACAAAGATGGGGGCGATGAGTCTAACTGTTTGAGGAAACTATGTTTTTATGTGAAGGGAATTTCATACACCTTGTTTTGTTCTCTTAAAATCCGATGGATTCAAGTCATGCTTTTTCAGCAGGTCATAAAAGTCAGACCGATATTTCCCGGCAAGCTTTGCCGCCTTGCTCACATTGCCTCTGGTAAGCAACAGGAGGTTAGAAATATAGTTCACCTCAAACTGATTTTTGGCTTCTTTCAGGGAGTTAACCTTGCTCTCTTGTATGGTCCTGCTCTGAAGAATCAGATCTTCAACAATTACATCCCTGGTGGTCATAGCTGCGGCGTATTCAATGGTATTCTCTAATTCTCTTACATTGCCGGGCCAGGAGTAAGACAAAAGTTTCTGGAGGGCAGGCGTGGAAATCCCCTTTATCTCCTTTTTCACTTTCTTGGCAAATTTTTTTATAAAATGATCTACCAAAAGAGGAATATCTTCCCTCCTTTCCCTCAAGGGAGGAAGACGGATGGGTATAACATAGATACGGTAAAAGAGGTCTTCGCGAAACTCACCCCTTTTTACCTCATCTTCCAGGTTTTTATTGGTGGCTGTCAATATCCTTACATCTACATCTGTCGGTTTTTCCCCACCCAGAGAATAGAACTGCTTTTCCTGAAGCACACGGAGCAGTTTTACCTGCATTGATCCTGACATCTCCGAAATCTCGTCCAAGAAGATCGTGCCTCCATGGGCATGAACAAAAAAACCTCTTTTGTCCCTGACGGCGCCGGTGAATGCACCCTTGTTATAGCCAAAAAGTTCACCTTCAAGTAACGCTTCCGGAATAGCGGCGCAGTTTATCGCTACAAAAGGCTTGTCCTTCCTGGTACTTAGAAGATGCAGGGATTTAGCTACAAGCTCTTTGCCGGTGCCACTCTCTCCGTAGATGAATACATTGGAGTCTGTCTCTGCCGCTCTTGATACCTGTTCTAATACCTCCTGCATCTTTTTGCTCTTGCCTATGATGTTTTCGAATCCATATCTTTCCCCTACCAGAGCCTTGAGCCTTCTGACTTCTCTGGAAAGACTGCTCTTTTCCAGGCCATTTTTTATCTGAAGAAGAAGCTCTCTGCGATCGAATGGCTTGGTTAAATAGCTGTAGGCTCCTTGCTTCATCGCCTCCACCGCTGTTTCAATCGTTCCATAGGCGGTAAGGATGATAACCGGCATTTCGGGAGCTATTCGGCGCAGGTCCCGCATCAGCTCAATGCCGTCTTCCTTTCCGGATAGTTTGAGATCGACAACAGCCAGGTCAAACAACTCATTTTCAACCCTCTTTAGAGCATCATGTGCCCCGGTTGTTGTAACGATCCTGTAGCCTTCCTCCTCGAGACTGAATTTTAAAACCTTAAGTATATTTTTATCGTCATCTACTATGAGTATATTATCCATATCCCATCTCAATAATCACCGACCATTTACGTTCATTATCGGGGCAGGCGCTCCCTCTTCTTTTCTTCAACACCTATATCTATTTCCTTTAAGGCATCTATCATCCTCTGATTCTCTTCGAGCTTCTTTTTCAAACAATCTACCGATTTTTCAAGGGTTGGATGGCCCTAAATTTGTTGACACCTTGAATAACTAATTTAATTTATAGTATCAGGAGGTGTCAAGCAATGAAAAAAAGGAAAACCTATTCAAAAGAATTTAAAGAGGAAGCCATCCGCCTTGTAAAAGAAAACGGCCTTACCTGCATCCAGGTGGAACGAGACCTTGGAATCGGCCATGGAACTGTATCAAAATGGATAAGAGATAAAAAGAAATTTCAAGATGATGCATTTTGTGGGAAAATGCGGGACGGGGAAAATGCGGGACGTCCATAAATAAGTAAATAACTTGACATATCGTTATATTATTGATAGGAATTTTGTATGCCCAGATTAGCCCGCCTTGACGCACCTGGTGTTTTACATCACACTATCATCCGGGGAATTGAGCGTCGCAAGATATTCAGAGACGATAAAGACAGAGATAATTTTATTGATCGTTTATCAGATCTTTTGCCTGCGACACAAACTGCCTGTTATGCTTGGGCATTTATTCCAAACCACGCTCATTTTTTATTCCGAAGCGGCGGCGGAATATCAAACCTGATGAGAAGATTGCTTACAGGATATGCAATCTATTTTAACAGAAGGCATAGACGACATGG
>CBDAFK010000244.1:0-5082 GCA_965195235.1 uncultured Desulfobacterales bacterium
CTACGTTTGACCCATGAGCAATCTATTTTCTCTTATTTTTCTTCTGATTTTTTATCTTTATTCTTAAACTTCTATGCCCCCTTGAATCTTGACTAATTAACAACAAGGGTCAAACATAGACTTGACCCCATTCACTTACTAAGTACCCATTCCTGCTACTGTTCTCGGATAGTATCTGTCTTTGCAGATGGCCTTCAGAAAAAAGCAAAAAAGGAAAAGGGGTCTGCCTTTGACCATTAATAATTTTGAGCAAGGGTCAAAGGCAGACTTGACCCTTTTTTTTACCGTGCAAGAGCCAAGAGCAGACTTGACCCCAAGTTCAAAGTTTTCGTAGCTCCGGCAGATGGTACTGGGGTGAAATCATGTTTGCTTTTATTTAACTTGGGTCAACAACGTTGCCAAAGGTCCCTTCTAAACCAATAGTTAATATTTAAGATCTGACCCTGCTATGCTTCATGCTTAAAAGATAGTTATTTACTTATTTATGGACGTCCCGCAACATTAAACTCTGTTCCACTGCATCCAACCGTAGATAACTGTCAATACCAAAGTGTAGACCATAAGAACATAAAACCATTTTCCGGCAAATTTAGGCGTTCGTATAGGGGCTAAATTAAACACCAGAAATACCATCAATAGCGCATAAAGAATTATTGAAAAAACTGTGTGATTAATAAAGCCTTCAAACAGAAACACAAAAGTAAGAATAATAACATTGTTGTCTAATGCCAGCCCCATGTATGTTTTATTGTCAATCAGGCCAAAAATATTGAAATAACTCAATCGTATAGCACTGGTGGCGACAATAAGAAATGCACCCGGCAGGAACCATGGACTGAAATTACCATAGCTTAAGAGAAAAATAGCAGGAAATACTCCAAAACTTACAATATCTATCAGCGAATCAAGCTGGCCCCCAAAGGCTCGATGGTGATCTGTTCGTCCCGTCATTTGTCGAGCAACGATTCCGTCAGCCCAGTCAAATAAAACAGCCCACAGAACTCCAATTATCGCAACGGGGAAATTACCCAAAATAGCGTAGTAAATACCAAGCACTGCACATAACAGGCCTGCAAGCGAACAGATATTGGGAAGATCTCCGGCAAAAGAAAGCATTGTGGGCTGATATGGTTGTTGAGGTTTAGGATTTGTCATTATTCTTTTAGGTCCATTACATCAATTAATGCCGCGACTAATTTACAATTCTCTGCTTCTGTACGGCTGGCAATCCGGAGATAACGATCAGAATCCGGTTGAGTTTTGCCCACACAGTCCTTTATGTACATATTATATTCAATAAATAAATTTTTCGTAATTTCAGGAGCACTTTGGGTATGATCGGGAAGACGACAGAAAATAAAGTTTGCATCAGGTTTGAAAACAGTCATCCCCTCTATATCACAAAGTTTTTTATACAGGCTGTCTCTGCCGGTTCGAACTTGTTTACAGCTTTCAATAAATTCCTGTTTGTAATCGGGTAAAAGCCGTAGAAACTCTTCTGCAAATCCGTTAATATTCCAAATATGCACGCCGTTTCTTACAGCTTCAGCAAATTTTGAATTTGCAGTCAGCATATAACCGATCCTAAGCCCACAGATACCGTAGGCTTTGCTCATGCTTTTAAAAATTGTCATATTCGGGTAATTTTCGATTTCTTGTTCCAGGCTTATTTGATCATGGCTCTCTGCAAAATCTATAAATGATTCGTCAATAATCAGCATGCAGTTATGAGTTTCAAGTTTTTTTGCAAGCCGAATGAGATCGGGTTTAGGAACTAATATAGATGTTGGATTGTTAGGCGTTACCACAACCGCTACATCGGCTTTTACTCTGATCGCTTCCGCAGCAAATTTATCTACATCCAACTGGAAAGATGGGAACTCAAGCGGAAATTCGATTACCTGGCCAGAAGGCGCAGCATTGGCATATTCATTGAAAGAAGGGACAGGAATGATTAACTTACATGATATGTGACCGGATACTATTTTTATTAGTTCTGCAGCTCCATTTCCCACAACAATTCTTTCAGCAGGTTGGCCAATTATTTTGCCGATAAGCCCGGCAAGGGCATCCTGTGCCATCGGATAATTCAGAACAATGTCGTGAATTTGCTCTTTAAAATTTATAAAAACAGCCTCCGGCGGAAAATAAAGATTATAAAGATAGGCATGATCTATAAAATTATGCCGATAGTAACCACCATGTTGGCCGGAGATGAATTCGTATTTTTCGGATTGAGTCTTATAATTATTTTGTGGCATTTAAGATTCCTATTGTTTCCCAGGGAGATGTTACAGCATTGAGCAAAAAATTGGGATGTGAAAGAGTAACAGCTTTCGTGGTCGTATAATCGTCTGATAAAAACAGTTTTTCCGCCTCTGCCAGATCTTCAATAGTATCTATTTCATACCATGGCTTGCCGTCAAAAGAGACATTTTCAAAAGAGAGGCTGCCATCAGCAATCATTTCCGCAAATATGATTTCGTAATAGTCATTTACTTTGCCATCGGAAATACGCTTGTCTAATCTTTTTACAATTTCATGCCAGGAGTTAAGTGAAATGCTGTAAATATTAACAGTCTTATATTTGATCTCACCAAAGGAGTCTGCGTTGCCCGCCAAAAATGCTTTAACTTGGTGAGATTGATTGATTGTAACACATGTCCCATTCATCCACGGTTGCATTTTGGCAATAGCTATTCTGTCAGGATACATCATGGCATCCAGAAGTGATTCATCAAAAACAAGATCACTTTCGAGCAGCAGAAACGGCTCATTAATAATTTTACGTGCCATCCAGAGAGAATAAATATTATTGGTCGTCTTATATAATGGACTGAAAATATAATCTATTTTTATGTCACCTGCCTGATTTCCCAGAAAATCCCTTATATGAGTTTCCAGATGTCCTGTAACCACGACCAGCCGTTTGAAACCATGCTGATTCAGACTGGATATCAGTCGTTCGAGTATCGACATGCCATTGACTATTGTTAGGCATTTAGGCGCATTCTGCGTCAAGGGATAAAGGCGGTTGCCTGTTCCGGCTGCAAGAAGTAATGCTGTGGTCACATGTTCTTTATGGTGGGAGCTATGCTTCAATTTTATATCCTTCCCTTAATTGTTTAATATCTTACAGTATACATTATTGGAGGCAAACGTAAAAAAAGGGTCAAGTCCCGCAAGTCCCGTCCCTTAGAAAATCTTTTTGTCCATATCAGTTTTCTGGAATTCATACGTCAATCTTCTTGAACATTTCTTCAACGGTATCTGCCGACTCAAGATTGCGTTTATTTTCGATGTCATCCATAGCCTGTAGCGTTTCCTTGTTAGGCAGTCGCAAATCAAACGGAATACCCCTGTAATTGATAACCTGTTTCAAAAAAAGATTAACCGCCGAAGACATATTTAATCCGAGACCAGTTAGAATGATTCCTGCATTCTTTTTAATATCCTCGGTTGTTCTAATATTTATATTTGTGTTTTTACTCATAATTCAAACCTTTGCCTATAAAATATTTAAAAAATCTGACTCTGTATTTACTGCATAATGTATTTACTGCATAATGTATTGCAAAATAAATACATTGTCAATACAAAGGTTGACTGCAGGTGTTTTTTTAACATCCACGCCATTTTCAAACAGATTCTGTATTTCCTCCATGGCCTTTTGTGGTATCTGACCTTTGATCCAATCCTTGATTCTGTCGCTTAAAATATTTATGGTTTTTTTTGTTCGCCTTTTTCAATATCTTCTGAAAAAAAAGGGTCATTCTGCCTTTGACCCTTGCTCAAAATTAGCAAGGGTCAAAGGCAGAATGACCTCATTTTCCCTCTATGAACTTCCCATAGTCCTCACAAGTTTAAAAGTTTAGAACGACCCTGCTCTCCTTTGAGGCCTTTCAAACTCATAGCTTTTCCAATGGCCCCATCATAACAGTTGGGACATTCCGATAACGATTTCGTCTGCACGCTTTAGCGGGACGATAATCCAGAGGAAGTAGTCCACAGGTAACTCCATCGAACGAAAACCAACTTCCAAATGAGGTTTATCCAACGGAAGTATTTGTCGCCGGTGGATGACATTCATTAATGCACGTTCAACAAAGTGGCCCATGGCGTCCTCGAATGAGATGCCTTTCACCTGCTGCCTTGCAAAGCTTTCCAAGCAATCCAGCTTATCAAACCACCATCTCTCGCAGATGGAATGCGCCTTCCGCAGCACGATCTCCTGCTCATGGCGTGATAACTTGGCCGTGTCATAAAAGATATCCCGATCATTCATAAGTACCCATTCCTGCTACTGTTCTCGGATAGTATCTGCCTTTGCAGATGGCCTTCAGTAGTTTTGTAACCAATGCGAACGGCGCGTTTCACCTGGAGGCGGTGGACAATTCTTCAGGTCTTAGCGGTGAAAAAAGGGGTCTGACTTTAAGTGTCAAGTCTGCCTTTGACCCTTATTAATACTATTTTGAATTTCCCCTATCCGTTTTTTAATTTTTTTGTCATATTTTTTAAGACTCGAAACTCTTCGTAATATGCTGCTTACAGTACTGTATGCTTTAATATTAAATTGTTCCCCTATGTTGTTAAGATTCTCACCACGTATTTGACGCAATAGATAAACTGCAATATTACGCGGTTCATTAAAATTCCCACGTCTTGTTATCAACAATTCATTAAATGATACACCATAATGTTCACACACTGCTGAAATTATTGAATCAGATGTCGGAGCCAGACTTTTTGATTCAGGAACCTCATAATTTGTTTTCTTAAAATAATATTTTTCTTTTATGCCTGTTATGAAACTTTCCGGGCCAAAAAATGATGGGAGTTTCTTTAAAGAAAACAGCTTGGCAACCTCTTCTGAATCATCTTCCTGCATAAATGCAATAAACGGTTTCAGTCTGCCCTGTTTTTTTGGGGTTATCATGGAAAAAATATAATCTTTATGTAACCACTTCCAGTTTTTCGCATATGAAAGATAACCTTTGTGGCTGCTCCATTCATAATCCGTGATATCTTTAACCAAACCTGCTTTTACCGGGTTCTTATGTATATATCTCACCAGTTGTAGAA
>CBDAFK010000245.1:0-3193 GCA_965195235.1 uncultured Desulfobacterales bacterium
GCAAATATATAACAAACATCTTTATGCTTCTGAATTATTTTTCTTAATCTTTTTTCAAACTCATCAACCGCATAATTGGAAATTTCCTGAAACTCATCAAAAACAACCACTATCTTTCTCTTTTTTGAATAATCGGCAACAACCTGCATTACTTCTTCCAATAATAAACTTTTGTCACCTGAATCAAAAGCAGGTGTTATTGTGGGCAGATTTGTTGCAGGATCAACTGAAAAGCTGAATCTTGCTGAGCGGAAAATATTTTTTGCAAGATTTAAAAGCTTTTCAACTCTGGATTCTATTTGTCCAAAACTTCCAAACATAGCGGAAATAAAGTCTTTTTCAGTTAAAGTTCCGTATAGATCAATATAGATTTTTCCTATGCGGCTTTTCTTTTCATCAAGTTTTTTAAAAACCTGATAAATAAGGGATGTCTTTCCAAATCTTCTGTGTGAATAAAGCAGAACATTTTGAGAATTATTTATGTATTTCAACAAATCGTTTTGCTCTTTTTTGCGATTGCAAAAAGAATCACCGCTAACAATATTAGTGTATGAAAAAGGGTTATTCATTTTTCACCTCAAGTTAGTTGTATCTATATAAACTATATAATACATCTTTGGTGAAATAACAAGATGAATTTTACAAAAGGTCCTTTACAACTTCAAAAACCATATCAACGTCTATCTGATCCATGCACTTTAAATGACCTTTGGGGCATTCTGGTTTCAGGCATGGGCTGCAATCGATTGGAACGCGCACAATTCTACTGTTTGGTCCTTTCGGCCCTGTTGTGACAGGATTTGTGGAGCCGAATATGGCGATCAAAGGAATGTCAAGGGCGGCCGCGACATGCATCAAGCCGGAATCATTGGTAATAAAGAGATTGCACATATTTATCAAGGCTATTGCCTCTTCAAGTCTGGTTTTGCCACAAAGGTCAACCAGAGGATGCTTCATCATCTGTGAAATTCTTACGCCCAGTTCTCTGTCTTTAGGACCGCCAAAAAGAAGTATGTCAGCACCAAAAACTTCATGTATTTTATCAGACAAAGCAGCGTAACGTTCCGGAAACCACTGTTTAGCCGGGCCAAAAGTGGCGCTCGGGTTGATTCCAACCAATCTATCTGCCCTTGATATGCCATGTTCTTTTAGAATTTCAACAGCGCGCTTTTGATACTTGTTATTCACAATAAGATCCAGGCCCAGACCATCTGTATCCAGACCTACTCCCTGAAGAATGCCGAGGTAATATCCGGTTTGATGTATCTTCTTGATTTGAGGCGTGCAGGGAACAGAGTGGGTCAGCAAAAAACCTCTTGCATCTCTATTGTACCCGATTCTGCATGGAATGGCTGCAAAAAATGTAATGAGAGCGGCTTCAAAGGCGTTTTGGAGCAGGATTGCCGCATCAAAGCTGTATTGTTTCAATTCCTTTGCAAGCCGCATTTTACCAACCATCCCCTTATGCTTTCCTGCTTCATCATATATCAACAGGTTGTCCACATAAGGGCTGTCTGAAAAAACGGGCGCAACCCATGGCTTGGTTAATATACTGATTTCGGTATCAGGAAAGTTTTTCCGGATTGCCCGGACAGCAGGCGTGGTCATGATGGCATCGCCAATCCAGTTGGTTGAACGGATAAGGATTTTTTTGATTTTTTTCAAATTTAAAGGTTTCATATCTTCTTGGGCCAAGGCGCAAAGGGTTTTGTCTTCCAGCGTTGATGAACCCAGAACCATTGATCAGGATAACGGCGAACAAAGTCTTCTATAATCCTGTTATACTGCTGCGTGTTGGCCTCCAGATCCTTTCTAATATCTTCTGTTTTTATCAAAGGAATTTCCGATCCGAATTCGGCCATAAATCCTGATTTTTCACGCACTAAAAAAACGGGAATAACAGGCGCTTCGGTTCTACGCGCCAAAAGCGCCATACCTTTGTTTGTGCATGCCCTGTGGCCAAAAAAATCGACAAAAACCCCTTCATACCAGTCAACATTCTGATCCATTAATATTCCAACAACTTTACCATGTTTCAGGCTTCGCAGAATCTTGGGCATTGATTGGGCGCTGGGAATCAATTCTGCGCCAAAACGACCTCTTATCATAACAAATAAGCGATCCAGCGGAGAAAAATCAAGAGGTCGATACAGGACATTGACCGGATAGCCGGCCATAGCCATAATAATCGACAGAAGCTCCCAGTTCCCCATGTGAGCGGTAAGCAACAACACGCCTCTGCCTTTTTCATATGCATTTTTGTAATTGGACAATCCCCGGATGTTAAAGTACTTTTGAAAGTCTTTTCTCTCAAGCCTCAGAGACCACCCGATCTCAAAAATAATCTGTCCGAGATTCTTGAAAACACTCCTGGCAAGAACTTTAATTTCATAGGGATTCTTTTCATGACCAAAAGAGCGGGTCAGGTTGTCTATCGCAATTTTCCGGTGCTTTTTATCAAACAAAAACAAAATTCGCCCGATAAAGTTGCCCAGCTTGAATGCTGTCTTGCGCGGGATAAGGCCTAAAAATTTAAGCAGACCCGCAATGACTTTGTATATAATTTCTTGTAAATTAAACATGCAGGCCCGCCTCCCATGCCTTGGCGTGCTTAAGAAAGACATACCATGCTGAATTCATGGCAATAATAAGTCCGGGGATGCCGTCGAGAAAACCGAGTTTCCATAAATAACATTCTGCGAATTTACCAATAGCATGAACCGCGCCTGCAGGAACAAACCACCAGCCGGACGGACCATGCTCAGCAGCGTAAATATCTGAAAACCTGTTTATGGTTACAACATGATCTGAAATGTTCCGGTAAACATAATGAAGAATGGGTTCAGAAAGCTGCTCTATCTTTCCATTAACAATCAGTTTTTCGTGAAGGCCCTCCCCTTTCCACATGCCTTTGCCCCTGCGGACAAGACGCACCTTGCGATCAGGGTACCATCCGCCATGTTTTATCCATTTGCCGAGATATCTGGATAGTCTCGGCATGGAAAAGGCGGATACATCAGACTCGGCATTTTTAATGGCTTGCTGCATCTCTCTTGCAAGAGAGTCTGATATCTCCTCATCAGCGTCAAGGTTGAGAATCCACTCCGATGTTGTGCAATCCATCGCAAACTGTTTCTGACCAGCATATCCGGCCCATTCATGAAACACTACCTTTGCTCCAAGCTTTTTGCAG
>CBDAFK010000246.1:0-4972 GCA_965195235.1 uncultured Desulfobacterales bacterium
ATACGCTTCTCGGCGCTATGATAGAACCCTTTAAGAGGAGGCAAAACCGGCAGGTCATCACCAAGGCGGCAAAATTCTACTTGTTTGATGTGGGAGTTGCCGGCGCCATAACAAAGCGGCATATTGAAGAAGAAAAAGGTGAATTGTTCGGGAAAGCATTCGAGCATTTTATTTTGATGGAGATTGCGGCTTACAATTCTTACAATGAAATCGATTGTGAAATCAATTTCTGGAGGACAAAATCAGGTTTGGAAGTCGACTTTGTGCTGGGCGGAGGCGATGTAGCCATTAAAGTAAAAGGCGCAACTCTAATCGAGAAAAGGGATTTACAGCCCCTGAACGCCTTTATAGAGGAATATTCGCCACGCAAGGCATTAGTTGTATGCAATGAGAGGGAAGAGAGAGTTCATGGCAGGATACGAATAATGCCATATAGAAATTTCCTGAGTGACTTATGGGAAGGCAAGATCATTTGTTAACCTATAAATTCAGGGCGGGCTTAATATAGCCAAGACTTTTTCGGAATAGCGTCCGGGAAAATCTATTTTGCAGGCCTTGTTTTAATTTTAGCTTTATCCTCATAGAATTAAGAGGCTTGGCCGCCTGTTGCTGGTTCAAATTCCATTTTAACGCTTGCTTCCCATTTCAGGCCATGCATATCTTCACGCACATATCGGTGAAAACTCGAATGTTCTCTCGTTCCCAGGCTCTTTCTTGCTTTACGGTAAATCAAGCTCCTTACAAAATCTGTGAACAGGAATGACTCTTGCATTATTTTTTTCATAATCCAGATTGCCTCCATGCACCCGGTAAAATTTCGGAATCGGCGTTCTTTCCATAAAATAGTAGATGGAGGGGGCTATGTTTTTATCTCCGGCCTTGCATTCCACCGCAAAGAGTGGAGCCCCTTCCTTTAGCACAACAAAATCTATTTCCCGCTTGTCCGTATCAGGCAGAAAGTTCAATGCAAATGTGGTTTTCCCTGTCTGTCTTGGTCCGCCTATAAAGACCATGGTTGATTTCAGGTCTTCTACAACAGGTTTTTTTATGTGCCGCTCATATATTTTTTTCATAATAAAATCACCACAACACGATTTTGCTCATGAGTAAAGTAAGATGTGCAGGAACTTTTCTCTGTGCGCTCTGCGGACTCTGTGAGAGATTTAATGACTGAAGCTAAGCTTTGGCCTGTTCGGGGAACAGGCCCTACAATTTGCACCATGGCCATTTGTCAGGCCGTTCGGGGCATCGGCCCCTACAATCCGTATGCGATTAATTCGAGTCAAAGCCTGTTTAGTCTCCGTCTAATCATAGATACCCCCATTCTATCCGAAAATCCGTTCCATTCTCTTCCGGTAAATCTCAAGAAACCTGTTCTTCAAGCGCTCATTCAGGAAGCTTTCTTCTATCATGTTTTCAATAGCAGACTTGATATCATTCAAGCAATTCAGGGAGTTGGCGTATTGTTTATTGGTAAGTCCGAAATGCTCCGCCAGTTTTATGAAGTCTTTTCTTGAAAACCGGTTCTTTTTCCCCTGTAAACTGAGGCACATTTCCTCACGTTCTTCCGGCAGTACAAGCCTTGAGTTGACAAGGTCATATACCGGGGAGAGGTGATAACCGATGTTCTCTTCTTTAATGAGAGAAAAATTCTTCAAATGCGCGTCACCGTTACCCAATACATAATTCAGAAGCGCTCTTTCAAAAAGCTCAACCAGGTCGAGACCGGGAACGTTTGAGTATTTTCTGATGACATTCGCGATTTGCTCATATGATCCCTTATATTTGTCATTGGTTTGAAGAAGCTGCTGAAAATCCTCCTGTTGAAGTTTTGATCCGTCCTCCAACCGGTCAAATCGTTTCACGAGATAGGCAAGCCTGCCGTCTGAAAGCGGAATAAGACCATGGGATGGAACCGCAATGCCGTAAGATGATGCTATGCATATACAAAGATTCTCATTTTCGGGAAGCGATTCAAATCGCTCCGTCTGGGGTTTCAGGATGTAAGACCCTCCTGTTTCAACTACAGTTAGCTGATGACTTTTGCGTTCATGGATGAGGGAAAGTTTCGGCTGCACACCGGAAATAGACATTTTGCCGACCATCTTTTGAGCCTCGCCGGCAATATCAGGGGTACCGAAAGGCACTTTCGGGGGTTTTGCCGTTCCAAAGAGTTTTCGGGAGCATCGGGGATGATAGCCACCCTGTAGTTTCAAGTCAGCCTCGACAGTCTGGCAGGACAGACATTGATCGTTCATAAATTATTTTCCTCATCTACGGGAATTATCTTTACCGCCCCTATGCAGTCTCTGCAAGTAGCAAGAAGTATGTCAAAGACGTTTTCCGGGTCTATTTTCAGGGTGCGGCTTGTAATGTCCAGCAGCCAGCCTTCCGGGATGAGGCCGAGGAAAAAGGGGAAAAGAAACTCACTTTCATACGGCTTGTCTGTCAAAGGAAGGGTAAGGCTCAGAGGTTGTACATCCGGCAGAGACAGATAGTCTTCGTAGTAACTTAAGCGATACCCCGTATCGTTTTTTTTCAGCAGGGCAGCTTTTGTGTCCCACAGATAGACATCGGCGCTGTTTTTTCTATTTTCCATTCGTCGCGTTTAATTCAGCTTCCGGTAACAGGTCAACAGGGCCGAGCGTTTTCCCAAATAATTGAAGCACCTGATTCACCTTGTCCATTCTCAGGGTTGATTTACCCTGTTCCAGCTCCCTGACGAACCTCAGCCCTACTCCGGCTTTGCGGGCCAGATCGGCCTGGGTCAATCGGTGGATCTTGCGCTGCTTTTTCACAAAAATACGCAATGTCATCGTTTGTACCATACCCGACAGGAACCATGCTTCTGTTATTAATTGCTTGTTATACCCTTTCGGGCACTTTATTGAAAATATGACGAGCTACTATACCCCTGTGGGTATATTTTCGATTCCTGAACGGAAGATTAATACCTATAGGGTATAATGTCAAGCGTAAAAGTCATTTCGACCTGTTCGGGGAACAGGCTCTACATTGTTTGTGCCTATGTTTCTGTATGGCACGTTCCCCGAACGTGCCGCATGTCGCTTATTTCGCAGACCTTGTTTTAACTTCAGCCTTATTCTCATAAAACTCAGAGGCATAGCTGCTCTTGCCGGTTGATTTTCCCGTCAGTTTTATCCCTCTTGTTCTTGCACCGATATCGTTTGCCTTTGTCTTGACAAAATAGACTCCGCCCTGAGTGTGAAGATCTATATCGCCGAGAGGTGATGTGCTTGCATATACAGTTATATTTTCCTCGCCGAATGGAGGGCTTATTTCCAGATCAAATTTGTCATTGCCGGACGGTATTTCATAGATAACCCCGCCCTGGAAATAGTTTTCATTTCTGTATGGGTTGGGCAGAATCTGAACATTTTTTCCGGCAGCATCCTTGTATATGACACGGGCATAGAAAGGCTTGTTCCCTTTTATGTAAATCCTCATCCTGTCGCCACGCTCATATTCCTTTTTATCCGTCCAGAGCCGGACATGAAGCGGGGCAGATGGATCGTCGGCAACATCATTTCTTTTAGAAACTTTCTCCATTGCCTTTTCATCAGGTATTACTTCTGCCTTAATTTTTATTCTGAAGCAATCGCCTGACTTCGCGTCATTGTACCAGCCCTTCTCGAGTTCCTTAATGATTTTCACTGTGGCGTTGGCGTATGCAGATACCAGATCCTTCTCAAGCTCAAAGTCCTTTACATGCGTCTCGCTTGTCATGTAGGTCGATGCAAACTCTATTGCGTTTCTCTTCGCGGCTTCCAGCGCAGCAAGTTCTGTCTGTCTCCTTGACCTGTCCTCACCCATGCAGGCATAGCCCTCGGCCTCTGTAATGGTAGATTGCGAGGCATAAGCATACGAAGATGATATAATGAACAGAAACACCAGCGCGGCTATTCTTGCCATATTCATCTTTCCTGTTTTTGATTTAACGGCTGGCATATAATATGTTCTCCTTTCCAAGATTATTCAACCTGTGCGGTTAGCTTTTAGCCATTAGCGGTTAGCTTTCAGAGCTACTATTTTAATTGATTGATAATAATGTTTTAAAATATCCTGATAACCGAACCCTTTTTTGGCCATCATATTGGCGCCCCATTGACTCATGCCGACTCCATGACCGTAACCTTTGCCGGTAAAAAGAATGCCGTCACGATCTGTCGCTATTTTTAGAAGTGTGCTTTTTAATTTGGTTGCTCCAACCTTTATTCTGAAATTATTGCTTTTCAGTTCGGTTGTCCCGTTCTTTGCAATAATCCTTACTCCCAGTAATCGTCCTGATCCAGACTCCCCTGCGGCATTGAGCCCCCTGATCTGTCCAATATTCAGACCGTACTTGTTCAAACTATTTTGCATATCATTATATGAAACAAAAAAGCTCCACTGGCCATTTGGAATATTTGCGCTAAAATTGTCGGAAATCCCTTTAAGATACGGCAGATCCGCGCTCCATACATTTTTTGAATCTTCGGTATGTCCTCCGCTGCTTGAATGAAAATAAGCGATAATAAGTCTTCCGTTATATGTAATTACCTGACCACGTGTCTCATCAACCGCCAGATTAGACCCTTCTTTTTCAGAGTCAAATCCTCCATATACCTGCGATGTAGTGGTTGATTCCACATCATATGGTTTGTCGGCGCTTTTATCTTTAATATAAAGAGCATATGTTCTGGCAGCCACTGCCTGAGCTTTCAGTGCTTCTTTTGCCCAGCTATGCGGCATTTCTTTCGGCACGACACCATAAAGATACTGTTCAACCGGAATATTATTAATAACGGAAAGCGATTGTGAATCAGCCAAGATAGTAAGATCGCCCCTGAATCTGCGATTATCAACCATAATAGTTTTTCCGTCGGTTTTGACCATGCATCTACGGAGATCAAGGTTCCGGCCATTTGCCGCAAGCTGCTCTCCCTGTTTTGTGAAGGTTACAGGCATGGAG
>CBDAFK010000247.1:0-19231 GCA_965195235.1 uncultured Desulfobacterales bacterium
AGAGAATTACTGGTTGAAAGGGGCTGTTCTCCGGAAGCAATAGAAAGTTTACAAAAAGGTGCGGGTGATATTTCCATTCAGACCGGCCCCCATCTTGGCGGGTTTAACCAGAGGATATCCCTGCCGGAACTTATCCAGTGCTTAGGGGTTGTGTCAGCCTATTGTATAGGGGGCAGATATCTGGCGAAAAAGGGACTGAAAGAGATGAACATCGAACATCGAACGGGGGAAGAAATGAACGTCCAACATCGAACATCGAACATCGAATGTTGAATGGGAAAAGATGAAGAAACAGAGGTCAGAGGTCAGAGGTCGGAAGTCAGAGGTCGGAAGTCAGAGCTTGCCCGCCATCAGTCTGGCGGGGTCAGGGGTTAATGGAAAAATAACATGAAAAACATACAACCTTTCAAGGCAGGCGTTGTGCAATTTGATGTCAGGCCGGGAAATATTGAGTCAAATCTATCCTCGGCCCTCAAAGGCATAGATCAACTCAAAGCTCTGAATGCAAAGATCGCCCTTCTTCCTGAGATGTGGTCATGCGGTTTTGATAATAAGAGCCTGGGCAAGCATGCTGAAAAAACAGATAGTATTATCGATAAGCTTACTCTGATAGCATCGAGATACAACATGATCATAGCAGGCTCTCTGCCCGAATCTTCAGGAAACGACATTTTCAATACCATGTATCTTATTGATGGGGACAGAGGCGTTATCAATACCTACAGGAAAATTCATCTCTTTTCCCATACACAAGAGGATAAATATTTTTGTGCAGGCAACAGGGCCGTAGTTTGTGAAACTTCTGCGGGTCCTGTGGGCCTGATGCTATGCTATGATCTCAGATTTCCTGAACTTTGCCGCACCCTTACCCTTTCAGGCGCCCTGTTAATTCTAACATCAGCCCAATGGCCTTTGGAACGCATCATGCACTGGGATATTCTCGTGCGGGCAAGGGCTATTGAAAACCAGATCTTTATGGTGGCGGCAAACAGGTGCGGGATGGAAAACAGCATCGAATACGGAGGCAGTTCTCTGCTGGTTTCTCCTTTTGGAGAAATTCTTGTCAGGGCCGAAGACAGGGAATGTATAATAAGCTCCGAGATAGACTTTGCACAACTATCTGAATTCAGGCGCAAAATTCCTTGTCTGAATGAAAGGATGCCTGATACATATGATTTCTAAAATTGTGAAAGTAAAAGAGCTTATCAATACAATAGACCCTCTTCGCAAGTCCGGCAAGCAGGTGGTTTTTACAAACGGATGCTTTGATATCATGCACGCCGGTCATGTGCGTTATCTCGCAGCAGCAAGGTCGGAAGGGGAAATCCTGATAGTGGGCATAAATTCCGATAAATCGGTAAAATCGATCAAAGGGAAAAACAGGCCGATCATGCCTCAGGATCAAAGAGCGGAGGTTCTTGCCGGCCTGTGGTGCGTTAATTATATTGTTTTTTTTGATGAGCCCGACCCTTTAAGGCTGATTCAGGCAATAAAGCCGGATGTTCTTGTCAAGGGAGAGGACTGGGATGAGGATAAAATAATAGGAGCCGATTCTGTAAAGGCTGACGGCGGCAAGGTGGTAAGGGTTGCTGTTGTTCCCGATATTTCAACATCCATGATCATTAAAAAGATTGTTAAGATGTATTGTTAGATGGTTAAGAGGTTCAAGGGTTTCGGGTTCAGGGCATTAATTATTAACTTAGCGCTTATGGGACTATGGTATGATCCTAAAGAAAAAAGATGGGATTTTATTTTTTCAGTTTCCCAACCTTGCTAAATTTTCAGATATCCGGCATGGAATATTCACAAGAAATTGCGGCCATAGCAAAAACCCTTATCAAAGCCTGAATGTAAGCCTTTCAGTTGGTGACAATTACAGCGATGTCAAGCAAAACAGGCGCATTATTTCAAAATGTATTGTAGGAAACGAGCTTGTTTTTGCGAAACAGGTACATGAAACAAATGTATTGATACTTTCAAAAAACAATGCGCCGTTCGTCGATAAGGCTTTTGGCAAACCTGCTGTCGGTGACGCTATGGTTACCGATATTGCGGAGAAATTTCTCTTGGTTCAGGTGGCTGACTGCCAGGCCGTGCTCATGTATGATCCCTTCCGGCGCGTGGTCGCAAATGTGCATTGCGGATGGCGCGGAAGCATAAATAATATCATAGGCAAAACAATAAAAATAATGGCCGATATTTTTGGCTGCAATGCATCTCATATTATTGCGGGCATATCTCCTTCTCTCGGCCCATGCTGCGCTGAATTTATCAATTATAAGACAGAAATTCCAGACAGGTTGTGGAAATATAAAGACAGATCAAACCATTTTGATTTTTGGTCCTTAAGCCTGGATCAGCTCTGCAATGCAGGGGTTTTAATTGAAAATATCTGTTTAAGTCAAATATGCACAAAGTGTAATACAGACCTGTTTTTTTCCTTTCGCGGGGAAGGAACTACAGGAAGAACGGCAGCAGTTATAGGTCTAATACATGCTTCAGGAAAAAGCTAAAGTTTTATTTAACAAAAAGGCAGGCCCCTCATATTTTAGAATCGGTTTAACGTGCCATAATGGTTATGCAAAGGCACAACCCGGCCAGTTCATAATGCTTCACCTGCCAAAGCAACACACCTCACTTCTTCCACGCCCTTTTTCCATACACAGGCTTATTACCGCAAACAGCCGTACACAAGGCATTGAACTGCTTTTCAAAGTTGTTGGAGGATGCACTGAAAAGCTTTCAAAATATAAGCAAGGAGATTATCTTGATCTTCTTGGCCCGCTTGGCAGAGGTTTTATAATTCCGGATAAGTATCAGCATATATTCATTGTGTCTGGCGGGATCGGTGTTGCCCCCCTGTTTTTTTTAGCCTCATCACTGCGGGCAAAAATGGCCGATCCTTCAACATGCAAACTGTTTACTGGAGGAAGATCAAAGCATGACATACTGTGTATAGATGACTTTTCAAAACTTGGCATAACTATAAGTATTGCCACCGACGATGGAAGTTTAGGAAGAAAAGGTCTTGTTACCGACCTGCTTGAGGCAGCTATAAAAGAAAACCCGCCGGATATCATCTGTGCGTGCGGCCCTTTTGCAATGCTTGCCTCTGTTGCACGGATTGCGGAAAGATATAGTGTGCCATGCCAGGTGTCTATAGAAACAATAATGGCCTGCGGTATTGGGGCCTGTCTTGGTTGCGCTGTTGAAGGCAAAAACGATAAATACCTGCATGCCTGTGTGGATGGGCCTGTTTTTGATGCAACCGCTCTTAAGATTTGGTAATTTAATTAGTGCCTGAACGGAAACCCCTCATTTCGTAGGTTGGGTTGAGCGATTTTAAAATGTTGGGTTTCGCTGCACTCAACCCAACCTACAAGATCAAGAATTTACAATTTATAAAATAATGAAGCGAAACCCAACGAAACGGTATAGGTGAGTTTTCGTTCAGACACTAATTAGTAACAGTTCAGCCACGCCAAAAAAAACTTACAGATATTCCTTTTTTACTGTGCATAAGAAATAAATAATCATTTTAGAATGTTAGTGCCTGCCTGTGCAGGCTCGCACGCAGACAGGTCTTTGTGACTTTGTGGCTCAAGTATTATCATTTATATATAATTGTCATTTTTAGATTGACTTGATTGTGATATTGTGTTTAAAAAAATTTAATATACTGATTTAACTTTCGGTTGCTCAAGATTACGCTTTCGTTCCTATGAAAAGAGAAACCAGACGCTCAATAAGGGAGTTAGCATATTACGCCAGCCTTGGTTTGTCGGTTGCTCTCTCAATTTTTATCGGGCTTGCTATCGGGGTGTATCTTGACAGACGCTTTGATACAAATCCGTGGTGCACATTTATTTTTCTCGGGTTGGGAATCGCTGCAGGATATAGAAATATCGGTCTTGCGATAAAAAAGACCCGAAAATATTGATTGTGAAATATTGATTGTGAAAATTCAACAACGAATATTAAAATTCGTCACCAGAACAAACTGGATCCTGTTTTTCGTTGCAAGCATATTTGGACTTATTGTTTCGCCGCTTCATTTTGCTATGGGCATTATATTTGGCGGCCTGATTGTCACAGTAAACTTCCATCTGTTACACCGCACACTTAAAAAGGCGCTTACCCCGCCTCATCTTGCTTCTCTCAGTGTGGTTCTATCCAAATATTACATGCGCTTCATTGTGAGCGCTTTAATAATATTTATCCTTATATCAAGGCACTATGTAGATCCTGGTGGACTTATTATCGGTCTTTCGGTTGTGGTTGTAAGTATAATTCTTGCAACCATGTGTGAATTTAAAAAACTTATTTTCAAGGAGGCAATTTAAAGTGGAACATCCCTACTTATTTCTTGTCAAGCTGTTTGAACTGATAGGCTTGGGACATTTTGCGCACGCTAATGTTCATGTAATATACACTTGGTTCGTCATGATTCTGCTTATAGTTTTTGGCGCCATCGCGGCCAAAACCGTACAAATGGTTCCTTCAAAAATGCAAAACCTGTTTGAAATCATCGTCTCTGGAATGGAAGAGTTTATGATTGAGATCACAGGTGAAGAAGGCCGGTGGCTCTTTCCGATAATCGCCACCATATTTCTATATATTGCTGCATGTAATCTTATAGGGCTTATACCCGGGTTTTACCCGCCAACCGCCAGCCTGAACACAACCCTTTCATGCGCATTAACTGTAGTCATTTTTACGCATATTATCGGCTTAAAATATCATGGCATAAAATATATAAAACACTTCATAGGACCTGTATGGTGGATGGTTCCTCTTATACTTCCTATCGAACTCATTGGGCATTTAGCCCGTATTTTATCCCTTTCTTTCCGTCTTTTCGGCAACATGATGGGCCATGAACTGGTATTGGGCATTCTTTTCGGACTGGCTGGGCTTTTCTTTGCTCCATTGCCGATAATGGCGCTTGGCATTTTTGTTGCCGTGGTTCAGGCATTTGTATTCTTTTTGCTTTCAATCATGTATTTTACCGGCGCATTGGAACATGCTCATTAAGCAATAAGAAGCTAATTTGTTTGCTTTTACTTTTATGGGAAAATGGAAGAAGCAAATATAATATATCAAAGGAGGTAGAGTTTTATGGAAGGATTACAATTTTTTATCGCGTGTGTTACAGCCGCAGGTTTTGGTGTCGGAATTGCAGCTTTTGGCTGTGGTATTGGACAGGGTCTTGGCCTGAAAGGGGCTGTCGAAGGCATTGCCAGAAATCCTGAAGCGTCAGGTAAGGTAACGGTTACTATGTTGATCGGCCTTGCGATGATCGAATCTCTGTGTATTTATGCTCTGGTTGTAGCGCTGATTCTTATCTATGCGCACCCACAGGCAAGTGCGATCGCTGCGCTGTTTGGGGCAGGCCACTAAAAACATAGACAAACAGGTTAACAAAAAAACAGGGTTGTTGCTTTTTAAAGGCAACAACCCTGTTTTATTTTAACCCCCCCCGAGACCTGACTTTTATCCACACATAAGACAGGGGTATTTTGTGGAGTTCTTGTAATCGTCCCAAAACATTGAATACCCGCCTGCCATCGCCTTTCATATATAATGTTATTTGTTTGCTCTAATATCACAGCTTGGGGTGGTCAAATCAATTCGCACAAAATTGCATTGGCGGGCAGGTCGAATGTCGAACAAGGAACCGCAGAATTACGAAGGGGGTACTTCGACATTCGATATTCCTTGTTCGATATTTTGCGGTTCAGAAAAAGTACTTATAAAGCCAATAGTTACTATTTCCCCTGTGTCAGGTGTATCCAAATGTCAGCCCGAGATAGGGGCATGGTTATGTTATTATCTATACAGAACTTTTTTCAAGAATTGTCCGGTATATGACCCGTTAATATCTGCGATCTTTTCAGGAGTGCCGCATCCTACAATGTATCCGCCTTCATCTCCACCTTCAGGACCCAGATCAATGATATGGTCGGCAGTCTTTATTACATCCATGTTATGCTCTATCACGATCACGGTATTTCCGGATTCAACGAGTCTGCTTAATACATTAAGAAGCTTTTTTATGTCATCAACATGAAGTCCTGTAGTTGGTTCATCAAGAATATAGACGGTCCTTCCTGTGCCTTTTTTGCTAAGCTCCCGTGACAGCTTGACCCGCTGCGCTTCGCCGCCTGACAGGGTTGTGGCCTGCTGGCCTATATGAATATATCCAATGCCTACATCCACCAGAGTTTTTAGCTTTGACCTGATATTGCCGATATTTTCAAAAAATTTTAAAGCCTGGTTTACTGTCATATCAAGTATCTCGGCAATATTTTTACCCTTATACCTGATTTCAAGGGTCTCCCTGTTGTATCTTTTGCCATGGCAAACATCACATGTCACATAAACGTCCGGAAGGAAATGCATCTCTATTTTTATGATCCCATCCCCATTGCAAGCCTCGCATCTGCCTCCTTTAACGTTAAAGCTAAAGCGGCCCGGTTTATAACCCCTCATGCGGGCCTCGGCGGTTCTGGCAAAAAGTTCCCTTATATAAGTAAAAACACCTGTATATGTTCCGGGGTTGGAGCGAGGAGTTCTCCCTATTGGAGACTGGTCAATATTAATCACCTTGTCAATATATTCCAGGCCCACGATACCTGTGTGTCTGCCCGCGGATATCCTGGCATAATACAGCCGCTGGGACAGAGCCCTGTACAGGGTTTCCAGCACCAGCGTGGATTTGCCCGAGCCTGATACCCCTGTTACACATATAAAACATCCAAGAGGAAACTCTGCATCAATATTTTTGAGGTTGTTTTCCGATGCGCCTTTTATAATAAGTTCCCTTCTCTGCCCCAAACGTCGCACAGACGGAATTTCAATACGCTTTCGTCCTGAAAGGTACTGGCCTGTCAAGGACTTCTTGTCCTTTAAAAGCGCTTTCGGTGATCCGGCAAAAACCACCTCACCCCCTTTAACCCCTGCGCCTGGGCCCATATCAATAACATAATCGGCAGCAAGTATGGTTTTTTCATCATGCTCTACAACAAGTACTGTATTGCCAAGATCACGCATCTGCAAAAGGGTTTTCAGAAGACGTTGATTATCTCTCTGGTGCAGGCCTATACTCGGTTCATCAAGAACGTAAAGAACACCGGTTAACTTTGAGCCGATCTGTGTTGCCAGTCGTATCCTCTGACTCTCTCCACCGGAAAGCGTAAAAGCGGACCTGTCAATGGTAAGATAGGAAAGTCCAACATTTTCAAGAAAACCAAGCCGTTCAATTATCTCTTTTAGAATCCTTCTGGCAATTATTTCTTTCTTGCCGGTTAGTTTTAATTCTTTAAAAAAAGTATTTGCCTTTGATACTGAAAGGGCTGTGACTCCAGATATTGTAAGCCCACCCACCTTAACAGAGCTGCTTGCCTGGTTCAGCCTGGATCCCATGCATTCCGGGCAGGGACGGAAATTCATATAACGTCTGATTTCTTCTCTGGACGGGTATGAATCCGTCTCGAGATAACGGCGCTCTAATTTTGGTATAATCCCTTCAAAAGTTTTATGATAGAAAATGCGACGATTATTTCGTTCAAAATAAAATTTGATTTGTTCATCCCCTGATCCATAAAGAAGAACATCTTTAAAGCTCTGAGGAAAATCCTTATAGGGCGTATAGATATCAACTCCATAGTGCATGGTTAAAGCATCTAAGAATTCGGCAAAATGCACACTATGTCTGTTGGCCCATAGCGAAACAGCCCCTTCTCTTAAAGAGAGTTCAGGGTTCGGGATTATAAGATCGGGATCGAATTCAGTGGTTGAGCCAAGACCATTGCATTTTGGGCATGCCCCATGAGGTGAATTAAAAGAAAAACTTGCCGGTGTAAACTCAGGATAGCTTATTTGGCAGTTAATACATGCCGCCTTTTCGCTGAATAAAATCGTTTTGCCGACAAGATCCGGCTTTGAGCCTGATACATCAACCGTCGCAAGACCATCTGATTGTGACACAGCCAATTCTAAAGAATCAGCAAGCCTGTTTCTCATATTATTCTTTACAATCAGCCTGTCCACGACCACATCTATGTTATGTTTTTTCTTTTTATCCAGCCTTCCAACATCTTCGATCTCCACGGTTTTGCCGTCAATGCGCACCCTTGCGAAACCATCCTTTCTCAGCCGTTTTAAAAGCTTTTCATGCGTTCCTTTCTGGCCGGATATTATGGGTGATAAAATAATAATTCTGGTTCCCTGGTCCAGAGACATAACCCTGTCCACGATCTGATCCAGTGTCTGGGAAGTAATTGGTTGTCCGCATTTGTAACAGTGAGGTGTGCCTGCTCTTGCAAAAAGGAGGCGGAGATAATCATATATTTCAGTAACCGTTCCAACGGTTGATCGGGGATTATGGCTTGCTGTTTTCTGCTCAATAGCAATGGCCGGTGACAGGCCTTCGATCATATCGACATCCGGCTTTTCCAGACGCTCTAAGAACTGGCGCGCATATGTGGAAAGTGATTCAACATATCTTCGCTGTCCTTCAGCATAAAGTGTATCAAAAGCAAGCGTTGACTTGCCTGATCCTGACAGACCGGTCACAACCACAAATCTGTTGCGGGGCAATTCAACATCGATGTTCTTCAAGTTATGCTGTCTTGCGCCACGAATAATTATCTTTTCATGGTTCATAAAATATTCTGACTACTTCTTTTTTGCGAAATAACAGCCTGGTGTGTTGCCATATTTATCGCGGCAATAAGACTGCCGGGGTCTGCCTTGCCGGTCCCGGCAATGTCGTAAGCCGTGCCATGATCAACAGAGGTCCTTATTACAGGCAGGCCAAGCGTTGTATTAACACCATCGGTAAAATGTATCAGCTTAAAAGGGATCAGCCCCTGATCATGATACATGCATACTACGGCATCGTAATGACCTTTTACCGCATAATAGAATATTGTATCAGGCGGGAAAGGCCCTGAAACATCAATCCCCTGCTTTTTTGCATAATTAACAGCCGGAGTAATAATATTTTTTTCTTCATCTCCGAACATGCCGCCTTCTCCGGCATGCGGATTCAGAGCGGCGACCGCAATACGCGGCTTTTCAAATCCAAAACGTTCATGTAACGCATCACGGGTAATTGATATTGTTTGCACTATTTTTTCCCTGGAAAGGGTTGAGGAAACATCCTTTAAGGGAATATGGATGGTCACAAGGACTACACGAAGTTTGTCACCTGCAAGCATCATGGCAAAATTATCGGTTTTAGTGCGCTCAGCAAGAAGCTCGGTATGTCCATTGTAAGCATAACCTGCAATCCGCATAGCCATCTTGTTTATCGGGCAGGTAACAATAGCCGCTATGCTGCCGCAAATTGCCAGATCAATTGCCTTTATTATATACTCTACCATTGCTTTCCCGGTCTGTACCGTGGGCTTGCCCCAGTATGTGTTTTCAGGATCGCATTGAAAAACAGATAAAAGGTCGATAGAGCCGCATTCATATTGACCGGAATCAGGTGTATCTATTGTCCTGATATTAAGCCTGCTTTTAGTGCATTTTTTTGCCGCCTCCATCCTCTGCGCATCTCCAATCACAAGCGGTCTGCACGCATTATAAATCGCAGGCTCGCGAAGTGCTGTCAGGATAATCTCCGGGCCGATGCCGACAGGATCACCCATTGTAATGCCGATAATTGGTCTGTAATTTTTCATAGGGATAACTTAGCTTTTTACGAGATCATCAACTTTGACGGTTTTAAAATAAACAAAAATAAAATATATCAAACAAAGATCAATTATACAATTGTAAAGTGGTTTTCAGATGTTAAGGGAAGGAAGGCATCATGATCTGGCTGATTGGTTGGCGATATCAGTTACACAGAAGCGATTCGATGGGTTGAAAACCTGTATGGGTAAACCTAAATTGAGCGATTTTTTACTCGATCTGCGCCGATCTTTTGCGCATAAAGGCTTCGCAAAAATCTTCGACATATCCACGGGTATGCCTGCGGTTTTTGCAAATCCTTATGCATCAAGATCCCAGCACATATCTTCGCAAAAAATCGTTCAACTTAGGTTGAATTAAAACAGGGTAAATCCGGAAAATGGATTCACCATGCCAATATTGATTTGTTTTGCCTGCCTCAAAATTTTAATGCGTTGATGGTTATATCTTCATAACAGATATCTTTAACGTCTGATCTCACCAACAAAAGTCGCTTGATAGTCGGTTGCGCTCAACCCCGTATCGTATAGCCCAACTCCTTCGCCTTCATGTCGGTTGATGCCAGTATAGCTCAAACTGGAATCCTCATACCTCTTGAATTTGTATACAGCGTCATTCATCAATGCGCTGTTAAATACCCCAAGGCTGACAAGTAACTCAAAATCCTTTATAAGTAATCCGGTCACTTTCTTAAAAAGCCCAGGCTCCAACTGCGTGATGACATCCTTAAGACATCGCTCGCGGTAATCGGTCAGGTACATGAATACAGGAATACGGGTAGCAAACTTGACCAGTTTTTCTTGAATCTTTTTTCGCATGCTCTTGTATTCTTTTTCCTCTTCTGTCAGTTCCTTTTTCTTTTTCTTGGTCAGTTCCTCATCGTTCTTTTCCTTCCGTGTCTTTTTCACTGCCTCTGATTTATTGATTATGGTTTCGATATCCTGATTCAGCTTACGAAACCCCTCAATACTCATCAGCGCATTCATTGCCTGCTCGTTCGCCATCAGCCGCTTCAAGGTGTCGCTATCAACATTCACCAGCAGCGCGCTTTCCCATCGCCTTGCCAGAAGCGTTGCGGAAGTGCCACTCATGGCAATATCCAGAATGCCCGCTGCATCAATCTGTTTCATGGAACTGCCGTCATAGGCCAACACAGGTAAAAAATTTATAAACTCCTCAACCTTCTTTTCAGGATTGGTTTCATCGACATTCAAACGGCAACTGTAATCGGCGATTTGCCGCAACGCCCTGTTCGGCGCAAAGTCAAAAACGTAACATTCCTTTTTGATGATCTCCTCACGGTTTGGCGCATCTCCATCTGGATTTATCATCACCCAAGGGCTCTGAACACGGAATGCCGCCTGAAAATAGGTCTCCGGAGTGGAAGAATTACGCAACATGAATATCCCTATCCACGGCCTTACCGTCACCCCGGTGGTCAGTTTCCCGCAAGACAAAGTAATCGTCTTGGTCTGCAATGGATCATCCATGGCATCATTCACCGGCGGCAAAGCGTCAACGCCGATTCCGGCGGCGCTTCCCGCCGCTACTATCACCTGGTAATCGCGATAAAACCGGTTCTGCTTCTTCCCAAGCAGTTTGCGCATGGCATAACACGAAGCAACACTCGGCAGAAACCAGAAGGTATGGGACAGCACATTAAGCAGCCGAACATCCGAAAATGGCATAGGCGGCTTCTTTGCCCCCAATTTCAGATTGTCGATAGTTGCGGCCTGAAATGCGCCCCGTATCAAATCCAGCCACTTCTGTACTTCATCCTCATATGTGAACTTCGCATTCTCATATTTCCCTTCTGCGGAAAAGAAAACATTCAGGTCAAATTCGTCAAATTCCCCCTGCATGGCAATCTCGCGGATCGCATCCGGCAATTGATAGGTCATCAAGACCATGCGGGGCAGGCAAAAATATGGATTGTTCTCACCTTCCCATTTCTGCTTGGCTCCCTGTTCATCCGAATAAGTCCAGTTGAAAATCTGCTCCTCGATAAACTCGCCCGAGGCAATCGCCCTGAACGGCGTTCCTGATAAATACAGGTAAGCATCCGTTGTGATCGGCATGATCTCTTCGTCGTAATAATCGAGACCTTCACCTTCACCAAACTCTCTTTCCTTCTTGTCTTCCGCCTCGAACAGTTCCTTGGCGTTTTCCCGCCACGCGCCGTAATGGTATTCATCAAAAATTACGCAATCCCAGTTGGTCGCATGAACCCATTCGTTCTTTGTCTTAATCCCGCCAGTGCTTGTATTCTTGCCCAGATAATCCTGAAACGACCCAAAACAGACAATAGGTTTCTTCTTGTCCGCATCTTCATACGACAAACCGTTTCGCGAAATGAACTGCCATCCCTTGAAATTAATATGACAATTCAAATCCTCTTCCCACGCGTTCTGCACCGCCGGCTTGAAGGTCAGCACCAGCACCTTTCGCCATTCCATCTTTTTAGCCAATTGATAGGCGGTAAAGGTCTTACCGAAACGCATTTTCGCATTCCATAAAAAGTGCGGCGTCTTGTCGGGGTCATCCTTGTGCGCACTATTGAAATAGGCCGCTGTTTTTTTCACGGCCGCTTTCTGCTCTGGTCTCATTTTGAAGTCCAGCGAGCGGTATTCTTCGGTTTTCTCACCGGTTCTGACGGCAATCACCGCCGCTTTGACCTGATCCACCGAACACCGGAACCATTCACCTTCGGGATTCTTGACACCGCTGTTTCGCAGACAGCGGTGTACATCATGATCTGTAAAGGCCGTGCCATCGCTGCGCATGGCGGATTTTTCGATAACAATTCTGTATGGCGGCTTGCCAGGCTTTTTGATTGGATACTGCTGTGCCACGCGCGCCTGAACATCCACTGTGGTGTAGCCAACTTTGAGCAGGCCCCGATATTGCGGATTGGTGTCTGCATAGGCGTAGATGGTGGGCCGGGATTCGGGGCGTGGGGGAAAAAATTTATCAGGATTCATCTGTATCAGCCTTTTTCTTGAGTTGCTTCCTTGAGCTGACGGGAGGCAGAAAGTTTTCGCCTGTCACCACGTTCCGCCCTGTTTTCTGCTCCAATTCAAGCCGTGCCTTCTTTGAGATTCTTCCACCCTTTTTCCCAGCTTCGGCATTTTCCGCCATCCCCGTCGCTGTGACGCTTTCGGCAATCTGACGGGTTGACAGTTCAGCAAGGGCTGTAAAAATAAGCTCCGCCTCGCTCATGTGGTCGCGCAGATTTTGAGTCTTGAGCCCCTTGACCTTCTTGTGCTTTTTCACCGAAACACCGCTCCATTCCCGATGAATGATATTGGTCAGAATCGCGTATTCGTCTTCGCCCTCTACCTCATGATCCTTCCAGTAATCGGTCAGTTTGTTGCGGGTCTCCTGGCCCATCATCCGCTGCTGAATCCACTTTTCACTGCGGCCGTGCTGTTGCCAGTATTCGCGGGCCCGATCCAGCGAGCGGGCTGGATCGCTCATATCCTGCATCCGCTCATAGCCCACCTTAGCCAGCCAGAGTTTGATCGGCTCCGCCTTCGGACTGGGAACCGATTGAATGAGTCGAAGCAAAGTCTCCGGACTGGCCACATCGGTAAACCGCATTTTGCCGTCCTCAGCGACAAGTTTCAACCGGTTACAATTTGTAACCGTTTGACTGCCTTCTTTAACTAAACGATTTTTAAGGACTTTCCAGTAATTTCTCGCGATCTGATGATCAGTCTGTTGGGTCAGGGCCGCGATGATATCAACCACGGAAAAGAACCACGTTTCAGACTTTTCGTCATAAGATCGGCGAATCCTGTAATTCTCAAAAACAGCCAGTGCATCTTCCTTATTCATTTTTCGCCTCCATCGGGCGAACCATTGACTCAATAAAGGCGACTTCGTCTTTGGCTAAGCCGTATTTCTTATAGAGTTTTTCGTCGGTCCACTGCGCGGAGAAATCCTGAACTGGAAGAAAGAGGAATTTGTCTTTGCTTAAATGTATCGAGGATACTGCCTGCAATACCAAGAACCGTGCAAACTTGGTTTTGAGGTAAGACTCCAGATTCAGTGCCTCAGTTCTCGAATCTAATGACCCGATTGCGATATATGAAAAAGTGCATATCTCACCGGGAGGTAGCATCTTCACAGTCGAGAGTAACTTGAATGTCCCATCCTTGCTTGGCTCGCCAGCGTGTTCGGATATTGTCTGACTAACCATGATTTTGTATTTGTCGATCAATTCGTGATTTTGCGTTGCTTCGTTTCTCGAAACATAACCAATGCCTTTGCTTGAATGCAATTTCAGCATCCCCTTTGATGCTACCTCCATTCCTCGCGCGTATGTTGGAAACCCAAAGGGATTGATTGAACTCACGGTGGTGCTTATAGAAACCTCTGCTTTCCTCATCACCTTACGAATTATACTCGCAGCCTCATTGTATCTAACAAGTACAGGGAATTCATCCAAACATCTTTCTTGTGTATTGCTTTCATTTTTATGGATGCTCGTGAATCTGCATTTGCCTTTGTAGTCTTTTTGCCAAAGAAAGTAATTTACACCACCACTTATGCTAATCCCCTGAAAACAGTCTTTGGCGTTCGTGAAATCAGTCATATGACTAATTTGTTTGTCGTGTAGCATGGTCTCCCGAAAGTCATCCAAGCCCATTCCGCCAGCGAACCACCTGGAAGGAATAATCATCGTAATGAACCGAGGATTCAACTTCTTTGCCTGCTGAACAAATAATTGGTAGATTGGCTTTGCCTGTCTACCGGACCCCCCTGTATCCAACTGATACGGCGGATTACCGACAATAACATCAAATTTCATTTTGAATATTTCCTCTGGATTTTCTGTGTGAATGAACTGATAAGCGTGGGTTTCAAGCTCTTCCCCCCGCTCATAATTGGCTTCGCTGGCACCGCAGAAGAGGCACTTTCCTTTTGCCCAGGTATGCTCAATCCGCTCAAAACGAATATTGCCCTGCGGCTTGTCAAAAATGTTGCAGACAGAGTATTTCCCGTTAGCTATTTTGGAACAATAAACCGACCGCCGGGAAAGCTGGCCGGTCAACTCCGTGATGGCGATGCCGAATAACTGATTCTTGAAAATGTGATTAATTCGTTTCTGCCGATCGGGGATTTGCTTTTCCAGCCCTGCATCCAGTCGTTTTGCAATCTCGCGCAGAAACACGCCGGTCTTACAGAAGGGATCGAGGAACCGCGCATTCTTATCGCTCCAGATTTCCTTGGGGAGCATATCCAGTATCTGATTCACCAGTTGCGGCGGCGTGAACACCTCGTCACTGCTCAGGTTTGCGAGACAGGACAGCACATCGGGGTTATAGTTACTGTTTGTCAACATCGGCAACCTCCAGGAAGTGCGTCAGCGGATATTCTTTTACTGGCGTGGGAATAAAGACATCCTCACCGAGATCGGAAAAAAGCAACTGCTCGGGCTTAGAAAAAAGAGACATCTGTCTCGTTTTTTTATTGGGAAGCAATTCACGGAAGGTAAAATCGCGGCGCTTGAGCATGCTGCCATTGACGGGCGACCACTCGGAAAACACAATCGGCCGTGAATTATCTCCGACAATTTTCAGACTAAGTGCATCGCCAAAGACGATATTGCGTTCAAGGATGTATTTGACCGACTCTCGACACTGCTCCTTTGCCTTCTTCTTGAACAAGCTGGTATATTTCTTGTCGAAGATGTCGAAAAGCCGCCTGCGGCACTCTTGTACATTATCGTCAAGAATATCAACACCATATATGGAAGACACAGCAAGCACCGCGTTCCGTTCATATTCCAATTGGCTTTTCTTGTATCTTACATCAACAACGCGCAGTTTTCTTTCCAGTATTTCCGTTAAAAAATTGCCCGTGCCACAAGCCGGCTCCAGAAATCGTGAATCAATCCGCTCCGTTTCCTGTTTGACCAGATCGAGCATGGCGTTGACTTCCCGCTTGCCGGTCAACACCTCGCCATGATCGGCCACTCTTTGTTTTGAAACAACCTGCTTTTCCATGAATTTTGACTCTCCTTATAGGGATAACACGCGGCTCACCGGGAGCCGGATTTTTTGGCGATCCGGTGTAGCAGCTCGTTAGCGTCAGTACTCACTTCAGTTTTCAGTTTCAAGGCACCTATAGCGGCTGCAGTTCTCTTAGCGAACTTTTTGTCCAACGTGAGTATAACGTCACATGCAATGGCGTATGTGGCATGGTTGGCATCAGAAAAATTGGATCTTACTCTGCCTTTTCGTGTCAGGTCATCTGGATAGTATCCAAAAAAATTGAGCCAAAAGAAGACAATCGTAAATTGGTCATCAATTGTCTTGGCATTTTTGATTTCATTTTCAATAAAGTTACCGATAAGCTGGAGGTTTGCATCGGTGGCACTCTTTAGCTTATCGATGCAGTTCCAGAAGACAGAGTTTTCCGGGATATTGTTGATTTCCTTCGGCGTAAAGGGGAGCAGAGTCTTCAAGTGAATGAGTTGTCTGCATAGTTCTTTGTATTCTTGAGAATTGCTTAAGATTTTGTTCATCTGTGCACGTGAATTCGGAAATTTATCATAGTTGCTCTTGATCCATGCAATCTGATCGCTTACGGCCTGATCCATGTCTTGGCTCGCTTCCGGTATATTTCCGCGGGACAACGTGCTAATGAACAGAAAGTGGGAATCATTTAGAGGCCCTACGTCCGATTGCATTTCCACCCATTTCTGGTGCATATTACCGTAATCCAACTCACTTATTGACATGTACGACTCGTCGGGACCCGAATGAATATACCGGACTCCCAGACTCTTTATCGATTCGATATTCTTTCTTGATCTGACCTCGTCACCCCCTCGGAAGATTTCGTCGATGGATGCCAGAGATATGATTGGCAGAAATTCTTTATTGGCGAACAGGGGGCCAAGATATGCTGTCTCTCCTTTGTCGAACCCATCTATAATGTTATGGTCGAGATAGACTGTAATCATTTGCTCCATGTAGCTAACGCAGAAGTCACCTGTCGGTGTAGAGCGCAGCGGAACACCGATCACGAGAACTGACTGATTAGGCAAAAATATCCAATGTCAAGAGCAGAGCCCTTTCCCCTGTTTTAAAGCAGCAAAAGCACCAACGCTCCCTATCAGAAAACATTCCCTTTTCACATTTTCAAAGCATGGTATGCAATCGTATTTCAATTTAATAGGACTAAAACTATCCCTTGGGTCTTTTCATAAAAACTATAGGTTCGCCATATATGGCACCGGATAGCGAATTAATGCCATGCTCAATATCCTCTAATCGTCCTATTTTACTCGTCCATTTCTCTGAATCAACTTGTCTCGCAGCATGAGTGGGCCTTCCATCTGGCTTGGCATAAATCGCGACCTTCTCATATCCCGTTTCATAATTAGCATCCCTACAAATGGTATAACCTAAAAACTCAAAGGCCTTAACAAATGCATCAATAGTCTCTTCCCTCAGACTTTCTGAAGGCCAAAAGTATTGGTCAAAAGGATCAGGCCACCACCATGTTTCGGTATCCCCCGCTGCCCAAGCGATACAATTATATTCTATGGTAGCCGGACTTGTTAATTTATATGCAGAAGACTTCAACATAGGGAAATAAGTATGCATAATCCAACCCTTATTCTAAGTATAAATGCTTATGTCCCCAGTCAAGCCAAGCATCTGTCATTTCTTTAATTTTTCCTCGATGCTCAATAGAAACAGGGTTCTCACCAGTAATTGCACATAAAGCCCAAAACCAATGATCAAGTTCTCGCCTCATTGATAGGAATATCAGCGGAATGGCAGTTGGCCCCATGCCAATGATTTGTTGGTATGAAGGGTGCATCACGATCTCAGTTATCGAAGAAAGCATGGACGTTGATTCTTTCCACTCTTTTTCGAGGTTACTGAATCTTATTGCTGGATTGGCCCATTGTCTTGAAAGAGGTTTGTAATAGTCAGCCAGAAGGTTTTCCCAATGCCTTCTAATTATTTGAGAATCGCTCCCCATACTTGCATCTTCTTCTGAAGGGATGTCGGTATGTTGGGACATAAGAGAAATGTGGCTCATTTGAATAACTCCTTAGTCTTTTCTGTTATGCTATTGAAAAAGATTTCATTTTTGAACTGTCTTAAGAGGTTGAAACCCTTCCACATATCTGATTCTTTTTCCGTATAATTAGCCTTTTTTATTGCATCTATGTCAAAAATTAACGGCAATTTCTGTGTTTTAGTCGGTTTTTGCATCGTTTCAGTTACGATAGCAATAGCCTCGATTTCATCATTAGGAATTTCTATACGCATTAAAAAATGAGATAAAGCTTGTGGCAGTCCTGGAGCTATTTGAGGGTTGGTGAGAATGTATTCACTGAAGTCATCGAAAGGTAATGGTATTTCTATTCGATTTATATAACGTAGTGCAATTCTATCAATACTAATAGGTTTGACAATTTTACTATATAGTTGCCATAGCTCACGCGCCTCGCTATGAAACTTGTCCCAATTTTCATAAGGCTGTAATTTGTTGAAAGTGAAGCCATCTAACCCTGCTTGCACGATCTTATTTTCATTTTTAGAGTGGAAGAGGTAGCCTTCAATTTTATGTTTAGGGACAGGAGGAGTTGTTTCATCTTTCCCAGGTGAAAGCTTAAACTCAGTCTGAAAGGAATGCTTTGTTTTACGATTTCCAAAACGGTCTTTTATGTTTTCTTGGAATTCATCAAAGATATTGAGGCCTACCCCATCTGGGAGTTTAGCTTTTATATCTAGTATTGCCTCAGTTATCGGTGCATTTGGAAAAATTTGAAAATTATTCATCTTATCACCCATTTTAACGTGGTTTCACCTACAAGATAATATCTTCATATATATACTATATTCTACGTATTTAATTGTGTACATTATACAACGTCACTATTCACTTTTTAAGCCGCCCAACAAGTAATTATACGGATCTGGGTATCATTACCTTTGTAATGTTATCCGTCAAGACCCTTTGATATCCCAAATCCACCACCTAATTTTACTAATTCCTTTAGTAATAAAGTCTTGCAGCAATTTTGCTTGTACCTGAGTATTATAAATAAAACATTATAAACCTGTGTTTTTCAAGGGTTCTCAAATTTTGATGGTGGATTTGGGATATTTTGCCAATATCACAATTGTTGAATTTGCACAGGGCCTAAAAATGTTGACAGTTAATTAAGCCACTTTCTTCATTTGAAGCTCCCCTCCGCCCCGCTGGGACGGAATCTCCGCTTTGCTCCGACAAGCAGTAGGGAATGCGCTCGCTGTTCAGTTCAATACATTCATACTCTTCAGGCGAACAATAATCAATAGAGCTGTGTAGCTGCTTCCGATTAGTTTTACTCATCGTTACTTTTTTGCTTGCCCTGAATTCGTTTGATTTCCCTGTCAAAGTCTGAAATGAACTCCCGGTCCTGTTGCCTGCGATAGTTGTCATATTCCAGCTTTCGCTTGACGCTGCGACTGCCATCATGGCGAACTGTTTCCAAAATGGAAATAACTGAATC
>CBDAFK010000248.1:0-6344 GCA_965195235.1 uncultured Desulfobacterales bacterium
CGAACTTATAAAATTCCAAATTTCAAGCATCAAATTACAAATAAATCCCCTGTCTGCGTGCGGATACGCACAGGCAGGCAAATTTCAATATTCAATGAAACAGGATAGTCGAGTAGGAAATTAGTCGAGTAGTCAAGTAGTTAACAACTCGACCATTTTCCTACTCGACTACTCGACCAAAAACGTACGGGTTTGGGATTTTGAATTTTGGTCATTGTAATTTATTTGATATTTGTGATTTGTTATTTAGAATTTGCAATTGAAGGGGATGAAAAAAGGAAATTCCTATACAATCGAGATATTATAATGTTTATGAAACGTGTTAACAAATTGCGGGCATGGCCTGCTTATATTATCTTCCTAATTATTACGGCATCATTTTTGATTTGTCCTGGTTTGTGCCTGTCGGGATATGATTATGTTGATATAAACAATCCTTTTCTGAGAAAGATACCGATTGCAATTCCATTATTTAAGACCATGGCTAAAAGCCGGGCGGAGAAACGCTTGTCTGAAAAGGTTTCTGATCTGCTTTCTGAAGCTTTGGAATTTACAGGTTATTTCAAAATGCTTGACCGGGATGCGTTTCTCGTTGATCCTGAGAAATTTGATATAACCGCTTTAAGCATCAATTTTCAGAACTGGACAAGTATCGGCTCTGAACTTTTGATAACCGGAAGTCTCCAGGTTAAGGATGATATCATTGACATGGAGATCAGGTTGTATGATACCTTTAAATCAAGATTGCTTGTTGGTAAAAGATACAGAGGATGGATAAATGATCAACGGAAAATGATACACCGTTTTTGCAACGATGTTATTTTTTGTTTAACCGGCAAAAAGGGTATTTTTGATAGTAAAATAGCCTTTATCTCAACAGGCTCAGGGAATAAGGAGATATACATATGCGAATTTGACGGTTACAATCCGATCCAAAAAACTCATAATAAAAATATCACACTTTCTCCGGCATGGTCGTGTGACGGAAAATGGATTGCGTACACTGCTTACAAAAAAGGCAGGCCTGATCTTTACATAGAGCATTTAAAGGAAAAACGCGGCTTTATAGTCAATAAAAAAGGTATTAATATTACACCGGCCTGGGTTCCTGGTAAATTTGCACTCGCTGCGACACTTTCATTTTCAGGTGACCCGGAAATTTATATGTTGACCGGAACCGGTAAAATTATTAAGAAATTGACTAACAAATTGGGAATTGACGTATCCCCTTCATGGTCTCCGGACGGTAAAAAGATGGCCTTTGTGTCAAACAGGTCTGGAACGCCACAGATTTATATTATGGATATTGATTCCGGAAACGTCAAAAGATTGACTTTCCATGGTCGATATAATACATCACCAAGCTGGTGCCCAAATGGAGACAAGATAGCCTATTGTGGCGGGGGAAACGGAGTGTTTAATATTTATGTAATTGGTATTGATGCCAATGACCCGCTTCAATTGACCTTTAATGAAGGAGATAATGAGTCCCCTTCATGGTCTCCGGATGGAAGCCTTATCGCTTTTAGCTCGAACAGAGAGGGTCATCATAGGATTTATGTTATGAGCGCTTATGGAACCGATCAGAGGTCTTTGCTTGCCCTGCCGGGTGAGCAAACAAATCCGAGATGGTCGCCAGGCACAGTAAGCAATTAAAATATGGCAGACTTATAATAAAGGAGGAGAAAATGCGAAGAAAATTATGGATAAGTTTAGTTTTATTGCTGGTAATCCCTGGATTGCTGTGTATTGCTTCATGCGCTAAAAAAGCTGTTATATCTGAGCCTGCTGAGGTTGTGTCGGCTGAGGATGAAGCGGCAAGAAAGGCTGCCACCGAAGCGGCTGAAAGAGCAGAGCAGGAAAAGCTGGCAGAGCAGAGGGCTATCGAGGAGCAGCGTCTGAAAGAAGAGCAGGCAATGCGTGAGACGATGGCTGCCAGGAATATGTTCATTAATGAAAATATTCATTTTGATTTTGACAAGTATAATCTTCTTCCTTTGGCCCAGAAGATTTTACAGAGAAAAGCAGATTGGCTGTGGAATAATCCCGATGTATCCGTGATTATTGAGGGGCATTGTGATGAACGCGGCACCAATGAGTACAACCTTGCTCTTGGAGACAGGCGGGCCGAAAGCGCAAAGGCATACCTGGTTGATCTTGGTATTGCCAGATCTCGATTGACAACTGTAAGCTATGGTGAAGAACGTCCCGTAGATCCCGGCCACAATGAAACTGCCTGGGCAAAAAACAGGCGGGCCCATTTCACGATAGAATAAACTATGATGAATTCGTAAAAAGTCGTCACTCCGGTGAAAACCGTGCCTGTGGCAGACAAGCCGGAGTCCAGAGCCTTCGTAACTAGTTGAATAAACTGGATAGCGCTAAAGGTTAGCGCTGACGGTTAGCGCTTACGCTTCACTGCGTGTCACTTCGTGTCACTACGTGCCCGGCTATCGCCGGAATGACGAAAAAAGACGTTTTTCGACTTTTTCTCGTTCCCACGCTCCTGCGTGGGAATGTATACCATATGCATTCCCACGCAGGAGCGTGGGAACCAGGGAAGACAAACACTTGAATCCTCGAACCCTCGAACCCTTTGCATCGAAAGTTTTAATATGGCTGCTATGAAAATCATTGTTTTATTTATTACCTGTCTTGGCATTTTGTGCGGGTGCGCGATGCAGCAGGATGTTATAGCGCTCTATGATCGTACGACTGTTCTTGAACAGCATTATGAAAATTTAGAGCAGGGTAATATTAAGCTGGAAAAAGACAGTACTCAGCTTAAATCCCTGATGCAAGAATGCATAAAAAAACAGGGGGAAAAAGAGCGTTTTCATAAAACTAAGTCTGCAGATATGCATGTCATGTTAGACGGGCTTAGAGAGGAAATCCGGGTTTTAAATGGAAAACGTGAGGAATCCGAATACCTGTTAAAGCGGAAAATAACAGCTCTTGAGGATGCGGAAACAAAGAGGAAAGATATTCTATGTAAAGTTGAAGAAAAATCCGCTTTAAATTATGATCGCATTGTAAATATACAGCAATATCTCAATTTAGAGTCTTCAGGCCCTGATTCAAAAATCAAGGCTGTAGTCAAAACCGATCCGCCAAAGCGCTCTGGCGGATCGGAAAATGAAGTTTACGCATTAGCTAAACAGGCATTTGATCAGGGTGATCTTGAGACCGCTCGCGAGGAGTTTCAAAAAATAATAAAGCAATATCCAAAGTCACGGCATGCTGACAATGCACAATTCTGGATCGGCGAAATATACTATCGTGAGAAATGGTATGAAAAAGCGATATTGGAATACCAGAAGGTAATAGAAAAATATCCGAAAGGCAACAAGGTGCCGGCCTCTCTTTTGAAACAGGGATTTGCCTTTTTAAACCTCGGAGAAAAGGCAAATGCCCGTCTTATTTTAAATGAATTGGTTGCAAAACACCCGAAATCAAACGAAGCCAGGATAGCAAAACAGAAATTAAAGAGGTTGAAATAAAAAACAGAACGATTAAGATCATCGGCATAGATCCCGGCCTGGCCTCGACCGGTATCGGCATAGTCAGAGGAACGAAGCTTAAGATTGAAGGCTATTCCTATGGCAGCATAAACACTTCAAAAAAAAATTCATTGCCAAATCGCCTCGATCAAATCTTTTCAAAACTTCTTACTATTTTAAAACATGAAACTCCGGATCTTATGGTTGTAGAGGATATATTTTCTCTTCAGAAATATCCAAAGTCGGGCCTAACCTTGGGAAAGGTTACAGGTGTAATTCTTCTTGCAGGATACCAGGTTGATATGCCCGTGACCGAGGTTCCGGTCCGTGAGGCCAAACAGGTTTTGACAGGCAACGGTAATGCCAGTAAAATGCAACTCGAAAGGGCGGTCAGGCATTTTTTAAATTTGACGACACCGATTAAGCCGTACCATGCTTCTGATGCAATTGGTTTAGCCCTTATAGGTCTTTTTCGATATGAAGGAATTTAAGAACTATTATGATAGGTTATATTGAAGGAAAGCTGCTGAAAAAAGAGGATGAGCGCATCCTTCTTCTTGCTAATCAGGTAGGATATGAGATTTTGCTTCCTGCATTTGTGATGGACAGCTTGAAGTCAAAGGCAATTGGTGACGACATCTCCCTGTACATTTATTACCAACAGACAGAGAGGCAACCAAAGCCGGTATTGATCGGTTTTAATCTTGAGGTAGAAAGAGAATTCTTTCAATATTTTATTTCTGTTGAAGATATCGGCCCCCTGAAAGCAGTTAAAGCCCTGAGCCTTCCTGTTCGTGAAATAGCCAGGGCCATTGAATCAAAAGATATTGCCATGCTTAAGCAATTAAAAGGTATCGGGAACAGGACCGCACAGAAAATAATCGCTACACTTGAAGGCAAGATGAATAAGTTCGCATTAATCCGCAAAACAGAAAAGGAGCGTGAAGAGATGCCTGTTATGCGAGATTTTTCAAAGCAGGTGCTTGATGTGCTTGTCAGCCAGTTAGGTTACAGAGCTGCTGATGCCAGGAAAATGATTTCAGAAGCTGTGAAACGTAATATAAATATATCAACGCCTGAAGAGCTTATCGAAGAGGTATATCGCGGCGAAACGAATTAGGCATAGCCAAAATTATGACAGACGACATACTGACATATTCTTCTGATGAAAGCGGCATACTTTCCGCATCAAGCCAGCAGGTTGACCGGGAATCGGAAATCCTGTCTTTGCGTCCTGAAAGGCTTTCCGATTATGTGGGCCAGCCGGAAATAGTCGAAACCCTTAAAATTGCGATAGAAGCAGCTATAAAGCGTAAGGAGCCGATAGATCATGTGCTTTTCCATGGACCTCCAGGCCTTGGGAAAACCACTCTGGCCCATATTATTGCCAATGAAATGACAAATAATATTACAGTAACTTCAGGGCCTGCGCTTGAAAAAGGCGGAGATCTTATAGGTATTCTTACTAACCTTGAAGAAGGCGATGTCCTGTTTGTGGATGAGATTCATAGAATGCCGAAGACAGTAGAAGAATTTCTATATCCTGCAATGGAGGATTTTGCGGTTGACTTTATATTTGATAAGGGCGCTCATGCGCGCAGCCATAGATACCGTTTAAATACTTTTACCCTTATCGGCGCTACTACCCGTGTCGGATTGCTATCAGCTCCCTTGCGGGATCGATTCGGTATATTAAGAAGCATTGATTTTTACGGGGAAGAGGATCTTGTGAAAATCGCCAGACGTTCTGCTGCTTTGCTTGATGTTGCTGTTGACGATGAAGGCGCAACTGAGCTTGCAAAAAGGTCCAGAGGAACTCCGAGAATAGTAAACAGGCTTCTTAAACGCGTAAGGGATTATGTCCAGGTTCGGGCAGATGGAAAAATTACAAAAAAGACGGTTAAAGAGGCTCTAACTCTGGAGGGGGTTGATGAAAAAGGACTTACCCATCTTGACCGCCGCTATCTTAAAACAATAGTCGAGTTTTATCATGGCGGACCGGTCGGCATTGAAGCGATTTCTGCGACGCTTCAGGAAGAGTCGGATACACTCGTTGACGTTGTTGAGCCGTATCTTCTTAAAATCGGCATGGTTATAAGAACCCCTTCAGGAAGAAAGGCTACTGAAGCAGCATACAGACACCTTGGTTTTAATGTTCAGGAACGAGAAGCTCAAAGGTGAAAGTCGAAGATCCGCCTGTGGTGAGCTCAAAGCATAGAGCAAAGAGCAAAGAGTAACCAGCAAGAACTTATAAAATCCCAAATTTCAAGCATCAAATTACAAATAAATCCCCTGTCTGCGTGCGGACACGCACAGGCAGGCAAATTTCAATATTCAATGACCAAAACATGTAACGAAAAGCCCAGGCAGCTTTAGCAAATTGAAATGTTCTTTCTTCAAGATCATATACGGGTTTGGGGTTTTGAATTTTGGTCATTGTAATTTATTTGATATTTGATATTTGTTATTTGTTATTTCAGGAAAGGAAATTCCTATACTATCAAGTTGGCGCACCTTCAGTGCGGACATAAGTGCTTTTATAACTTTGCAACTTGTACAAATTCCAATTCTACAGGTGTTGAACGACCGAATATACTTACCAGAACCCTTATCTTCCCCTTTTCAGGATTAACTTCGTCTACTATTCCATTAAAATTAGTAAAAGGGCCGTCTATAACGCGAATTTCGTCTCCGGACTCAAAAAAGAATTTCGGCTTCGGCTTGAGTTCGCCGCTCTCCATACGGCTTAAAATTTGCTTGGCCTCCTCGTCGGAGATGGGACTCGGTTTTTTTCTCCCGCCTAAAAATCCGGTAACCTTTGCTGTATCATTTACTATATGCCAT
>CBDAFK010000249.1:0-8630 GCA_965195235.1 uncultured Desulfobacterales bacterium
ATGACTGAGAATAATACTACATCTAAATCCTTTGTTGATGACACATTCATGCTGTTTGATCAAGTTCTTGACAAACACGCATATGAGCTGAAAGGCAGGGAAGTTGGAATAGTGACATACGTGGGTCAGGGAATTGCCCGCGTCGATGGTTTATCCGGAGTTAAATCTGAGGAACTGCTTCGATTTCCCGGCAGCATCCCCGGGATGGTTTTTAATATCGATATTTCAGAAGTAGGCGTTATTCTTTTTGGCGAAAGCGATGAGATAGGAGCAGGTTCCGAGGTATACAGAACAGGACAGGTTTTGGATGTTCCTGTTGGTGATGCGCTGATAGGACGCTTTGTGGATCCTGTGGGACGCCCTCTGGACGATCTTGGCCCGGTGAAGACGTCGGAGCGGCGCCCTGTTGAACGTGAGGCTCCTGAGATTATGGATCGGGCTCCTGTTTTCGTGCCGTTACAGACAGGCCTGAAGGTTGTTGATACCTTAATTCCAATAGGGCGCGGGCAACGAGAGCTCATTCTTGGCGACCGGCAAACAGGCAAGACAGCTATTGCCCTTGATACGATAATTAATCAAAAGGAAAAAGATGTGTTATGCGTTTATTGCGCTATTGGACAGAGAAGTTCCTCTGTGGCAAAACTTATTAATGACCTTCGAAAGCACGATGCCATGAATTACTCCATCGTTGTGGTAGCAGAAGGGGAAAGCACCCCTGGAATGCAGTTTATTGCGCCCTATGCGGCCACGTCAATGGCGGAGTTTTTTATGGAACAGGGAAGGGATGTATTGATTATATACGACGACCTGACGCATCATGCCAGGGCTTATCGTGAACTTTCACTTCTGTTGCGCAGACCTCCCGGCAGGGAGGCTTTTCCTGGCGATATTTTCTATATCCATTCAAGGCTCCTTGAACGCTCAACCCATCTTCGAGAAGAGCTTGGAGGCGGCTCATTGAGCGCTATGCCTATTGTTGAAACAGAGGCGCAAAACATATCCGCGTATATTCCAACAAACATCATCTCGATCACCGATGGTCAGATCTATCTTTCACCTGACCTTTTTCAAAAGGGTGTGCTTCCGGCAGTAGATGTTGGAAAATCTGTGTCAAGGGTGGGCGGCAAAACACAATTGGCCTCATATCGCGCAGTTGCCGGTGATTTGCGTCTTTCTTACTCGCAGTTTGAAGAACTTGAGACATTTTCCCGTTTTGCCACGCGTCTGGACGAGGAAACACGCAAAAGGCTGGAGCGGGGGAGACGGGTTAGAGAAATTCTAAAGCAGCCTCAATATCAAACTATGCTGGTTGCAGAGCAGATAGCTGTGTTTGTGGCAGTAAATAAAGGTATCTTTGATGAATTTCCCCTTGATCGGATTCCACAGGTTGAACGGCTTATACGCAAGGAAGTCACAGCACATCTGTCCCATCTTTGCGAACAGATTGAAGCCGGCGGTCAACTAAAGGATGAGGATCAAGAGGCTATCTTGAGCATTGCCCGGAAAGCCATTGAAAACGAGCGTAAAGAGATAACATAATAGTTCAGCCACAAAGGCTCTAAGACACCAAGGTATATAATATATTTCTTAATGTGCAACATATCAGGATTAAGGATTAAGGGGTAAGGATTAACTCTTAATCCTTAAAGTCCTTTTCTACCTTTGTACCTTTGTGGCTGAACTTTTACGAAATAACATAAAAAGCCTGACTGTCGGCGACTGAATAATTACCTGTTATGCTTGAATTGGTGAAACGTAAAATCAAGAGCGCTGAAGATTTGCTGTCTGTCGTAAAAACAATGAAGGTTCTTGCGGCCGTAAGCATTCAGCAGTATGAAAAGGCGGTTGAATCCCTTGGTGAATACAATCGATCTGTTGAATTCGGATTGCAGGCCGTTCTAAAACACAGGCCCGGTGGAATCCCGATACTCAAACCTGTTTTAAAACAAAGACTCGGCGTCATTGTTTTTGGCTCTGACCAGGGTATGGTTGGTCAGTTTAATGAAGTGATAGCTCATTATGCAGTTGAAAAAATAAATACACTCAAGGTGAAACAGGAAAACCGCGCGGTTATAGGTGTTGGGCTGCGAGTTATGTCCCGTCTTGAAGAGGCTGGCCAGCCAGTTGAAGACTGCCTTTCTTTGCCAGGCTCAATAACCGCTATTACACCGGTGGTGCAGGATATTGCGCTGAAGATGGAGGCGTGGCGCTTTGAGCGGAAAATCGATCAGATCGTTATTTTTTATAACAGGACGGTTGGCGCATCTTATCGCCCCCATAGGCTCCAGTTACTGCCGGTTGATCATAAATGGTTTCAAGAGCTGAAAAGCAGACCATGGCCATCGCGCTCTTTGCCGTTTTTTACTATGGATTGGAACCGGCTGTTTTCATCATTGATCCGTCAACATCTGTTTGTATCGATTTTTCGAGCTTTTGCAGAATCCATGTGCAGCGAAAATGCCAGCCGTCTTGCATCCATGCAGGCGGCTGAAAGGAATATTGAAGAGCGTCTGGACGAGCTGAACTTTCAATTTCACCAGGAAAGACATACATCTATTACAGAAGAACTATTAGATATTATTGCAGGTTTTGAGGTACTAAAATGATAGATGAGTAAAAAGTGCCTAAAGTGAGCTAAAGTATATTAAAGTGCCTAAAGTTAAGGAATGCGCCTTCGGCGCTGCTGATTTTAATTTTTTTTTCACCACAAAACTTTGCTTACTTTGTTTCTATCTTAACTTATAACCAAGTCCTGAAAATCTATAGCACGCCGAAGGCGTACCACAACTTTAGGCATTTTAGGCACTTTAGCTCACTTTAGGCACTTATGTCAGCACCGTCTGTGGCTAATAATTAATTTGAGGCCTTTACTCCCTTGGCTGTTTTCCCCTGTTTTCCATAAGCGCTTTGACAGGTTCAAGGCTGTAAGGGGTACCTTCTTCTATAGCCTTGAGCACTGTGCCGCCTCCGGTGAAAAAGAAGTACCGGGCGTTGTCCATGGCTGCGAGATACAGGCCAGGGCTGAGATTTTTGAATTCCTGGAGGGTATCTCCGCCGCCGTAAAGCTTTTGTGCCCGCGTATTCTTGTCAATGGTTCTGTCAAGTTTTTCCGAACCCTCAAAAAAGTGCGGCGTAAATCCCATGACCGCATTAACAAAGATAGTTCTCGCTGAACCGATAACATCGGCAACCTCAGGAACATCAAACGATTCAGGAGCAACATCAAGGAAGTATCCATATTCGTTTCCGGGCTTAAAATCCATGATGTTGAGTGTCCTGAATTTTCCTTTAACACGCGCCTCGATAGTATCCGACTCGACCACAAAGGGCAGTTCCACAATCTTTCCGGCCTTTTCATCCTGCTTGACAAGATTTTTGGCCGCATTAATGTCCGATTCACTAACACCTGCCACCCGAATATCGTATTTGGCGCATAAAAAGGTATTATAGATAATTCCGCCAAACAGGAGGTGATCAACCTTTTTGTAAATCTCGTTTAGCGGCCCGATTTTGGTGTCGTATTTCGCTCCGGCTACAACAGCTACAAAAGGTCTTTCCGGTTCCAGAACCCTTCTCAGGTGAGCTATTTCCCGTTGCATGAGAAACCCGGCAAAACTGGGGAGGTACCTCGTTATGTCACAGGTGGAAACGTGGGGCTGCCATGATCCGAAAGCGTCGTTGACAAAGACGTCAGCAAGCCCGGCAAGTTGTAAGGCGAAACGCTCTCTTTGCTCGCCGTTAGCCTCCTCTCCTTCAAACCAGCGTGTGTTGGGAAGATAAATGCCTCCTATCCGGCGAGCGCGCAGATCGCGTATATGCCAGTTGATGGAGGTGTCAATCTGTTTAATACCGGCATCAGGATCAACAGGAAATTCAGGTACCGAAAATTTTGTGTGCAGTTTCCGTTCCAGATATTTAACAACAGGCTGTACAGAAGTGTTGTCTTCAACTTTGATTTTACCTGTTTTCTTGTCTCGTGTCCGGCCTATGTGGGTCATAAGTATAGGCCTGCCACCCCTTTCAACAATGTTGTATAGAGTCCCAAAGGTAGCATCAATCCGGTATGGATCCCTGATTATGCCTTCTTTGACCACATTATGGTCTACTCTAACCAGAACGATTTTATCTTTCAAGTCAGCGTTCTGGATAAGTGGCAACCTGTGGTCTAATTCTAAATTGGTCATAGAATTTCTTTCTTAATCGGCAGCATTCATTTTTTCTTTATAATTAGTGTCTGAACGAAAAGTCACCTATACAGCTTCGTTGGGTTTCGCTTCATTATTTTATGAATTGTAAATTCTTGATCTTGCAGGTTGGGTTGAGCGCAGCGAAACCCAACCCCGCTGCAGGCGGGGCTCAACCCAACCTACGAAATGAGGGGTTTTCGTTCAGGCACTAATTAATCGCGAGATTCATATTTAAAGGACAGGCTTACCCTTGCACGGTAGGCAATCACCTTCCCTTTATCAATCTTCATATCAAGCTTGACTATCTCTGCAACTCTCAAGTTTTTAAGAGACTTTCCCGCGGTTTCAACCGCATTTTTAGCAGCATCTTCCCATGAGATTTCGCTTGTTCCTACCAATTCAATAATTTTATAAACACTTTTAGTCATAATCTCCTCCTTTTTAGAATTTATTGATTAAGTAACCGTTCACGGTTGTCGGAAAATATATTAATCTCTCGTGAAATATAAATCTGTATTTTCAGCTCCGCAGCCGATTTTTGTGCAATCTGTTTTTTGCAACCGTGAACCGATAACTGGAAACCGTGAACGGTTACTTGATTAGTTATCAATGTGAGAATTTATGATGAGGGGAGCATCTCATCTTATGTCGATAAGATGCTTTCAAACAGATATTGAAGCTATTTACAACTTAGTGACGTTTTTTGCCTCAGGCCCACGATCACTTTCTTCAACGTCAAAGCTAACCCTGTCACCTTTTTCCAGGCTTTTGAATCCTGTCATGTTGATGGCAGAGTGGTGAACAAAAAGATCTTTATCACCTTCCTGCTCAATGAAGCCATATCCTTTTTTATTGCTAAACCATTTTACTATTCCTTCTGCCAAAGCTCTTACCTCCTTAATTAAATTATCGTATCTATTCAGAGGGGTATTATATTACCGCCCATTCGCTCCGCTCATTAGAGGCACAGAGTACGCAGAGAATTCCATCTTATTAATTTTCGCTGAGAGGGCGAAAATTAATAAACCCAAGCCCTTCGGGCAGATCACGCTAACTTTGACAAACTAAGATATTCAAATAATTGGGGCGGCCTCATATTATAGCTTTCTATAATACCATCACATGAAGCGAAGCTTCTGAAGCTTTCTGTTTACCGTCCTCTCAACGGTAAACAGAAAAATAAAATTCTCTTTGCGTTCTTTGCGGCTTTGCGGTGAATAAATTCTTTGAGTTAGCAGTGTACCCCTTGAATAATTACAAATTATCTATTATAAGTCCATTTTAAATTACAATATCAATTTATCAAGTCAAGTAAAAAATAGAAATATCTTTGAAAATTCACTGAAGCATCAACGCTCAAATTTTCGCATTGAGCATTTTTCATGCGCTTGCTTTTGCGGTTCAAAACGTAAGTGTCAAATAGCTTGACAAAACAGATAATTACTTTAATATGACACCCCACACTTGATGAATTCGACTTTCAAATAACTTAATTCAAGTTTCGCACTCTTCACCTCGTTTCCACGCTCCTGCGTGAGAAACATGCGGCACGTTCGGGGAACGTGCCCTACAGAAACACGTGCCTGCGCCGTTGCGCGGCAGGCAGGTCGGCATAAACATAGATGTAGGGCCTGTTCCCCGAACAGGCCGAAGCTTAATGCAGCCGGTTTGTTTGATAAAACTAAAAAAAATACGCAAAAGTTATTTTCGTCAGATGGGGATGTAACCGGTTGAAATAGCGTTATATTCACCTTCGCCCCAACCCTCTCCCATCACGTGCAGCGCAGGCGCTTGCGCCGCGTGAGGGAGAGGGAGCATTTTCGACTTTTTACGAATTTATCATCTTTGGAGATAGAAAAATGCCTGTAAAAAATATTGTGATTGCAGATGATGATCAGGAAATTCGGAGTTTGCTTGCAAAATCCATTGAAGATAAAGGTTACCTGGTGTTTTCTGCAGCCAATGGAAAAGAAGCGGTTGAGATTGCAAAAAACAACTCCATAGATTTAGCTGTTTTAGACTTAAAAATGCCGGAAATGGACGGTATAACTGCACTTAAGCTGATCAAAGAAATAGATAGAAACATAGAAATTCTGATTATTACCGGTTACGGAGATTTGCAAAACCTGAGAAAGCTAATCGTAAAGGAAGAAGTCTTTGACTATCTGCTCAAGCCATTTACTTTAAACGATATCAAAGATAACATTAAGAGGGCTCTTCAAAGAAGGGAATTAAATTTAAAGAAAAATCTTGTAAGTGCAGACCTGAAACATCGAATTAGCGAAATGGAGAGTGATTTCAAGCAAAAGACCCTTCAGTTAAGGGAGTCGCAACTCAAATACAAGAATATAATTCAAAACTCCGTTGATATGATTATTATCATTCAAGCTGGAAAAATAAGATTTATGAACCCAATGACTTTGGAACTTACCGGATATACCGAAGAGGATTTACTGAATACCTCATTTATCGACATGGTTCATCCTGATGATTGTACCTACATGAGAAATAAGTATAGGAAATGGCTGCGAAAGGATAAGGAAACTCCCCGCATTTATACCTTTAGGTTATTGAAAAAAGACGGAGAGGCTTTATGGGTGGAATCAAACTCTGTATGGACGGAATGGGAAGGAGTTTCAGCCACACTCAGCATTGCTCGAGATATATCCAAGCGCAAAAAGGCGCTTGAAGAATTAAAGATTATGGAATTCGCCATAGAATCGTCAATTAATGCCGTTGCTTTTTTTGATTTTGAAGGGAAACTGACCAAAATAAATGATTCTTTTCTCAAACTATCGGGATATGAAAATAAAAATGAACTTCTGGGCAAGCCGGTTACGGCATTCATGCAAAAGGAGATTGAAGTGTCTGAGGTGTTTAAGCCTTTGCGTAAAGATGGAGGGTGTATAGGCGAAATAACAGCCATTAAAAAGAACGGCTCAAAGTTTGATGTCCAGGTTTCCGCAAGTATGGTAAAAGATGTGGCAGGCAACCCTGTTTGCATGATGGCTTCATTTATTGACATTACCGAGAAGAAGAAATGTGCTGAAACCATGCTGCAGTCGGATAAGCTTTTCTCTTTAGGACAACTTTCAGCAGGTCTGGCCCATGAACTGAAAAACCCTCTGGCGGTTATAAGTTCATGCGCTCAATTCTGCATGGAAAATTTGAAACTTGACCTTTCTGTGAATGAAAACTTTCAGATGATCTTCCGGAATAGTCAGAGAGCGAGCAACCTGATAAATGATCTGCTGGCGTTTGCCAAGCCATCTCTCTTAGAATGGAATGAGGTGGACATTAATGAAGTCGTCACAAAGATGTTGAGCATGGCCAGGCTTGAGGCCACTCCTTTTCGTATCAATTTTAAGTGCAATTTAAAAAAAGGGCTGCCGAAAATTGTGGGGGATAAAGAGAAGCTTGGTCAGGTTTCCCTTAATATCATCATGAATGCGATTCAAGCTGTTTCCGAAAAAGGAACAATTATTCTCCAAACGAATATTCTTGCCGCTCATAACCAGGTTGAGATAAAAGTTATTGATGATGGACCGGGTATTCCGGATGACTACCGCAAATGTATTTTTGATCCTTTTTTTACTACCAAGGACATGGGCACCGGCCTGGGACTTAGTATTTGCCATTCAATTATTGAGCAGCACAATGGCAGTATCACGGCTGATAACGTTGAAGGACATGGCGCCAGGATTACGATGCGGCTGCCTGTCATGCAAGATGGTAACTGATCGGGTTCACGGTTCAATGGTTCAAGGTTCAAGGTTAAAGAGCGATGAAGATTGAACGGTTTGAAGATATTGAGGCATGGCAACTGGCACGTGAATTGGCTCGAAAAGTGTACCGTTTATTCAGGTTCAGGGTTCACGGTTCAGGGTTAGAGAGCTATGAAATCAGAATCGAACCTCTCTTTCATCAGTTTAACCGTGAACCGTGAACCGTGAACCTGACAACCTGAGTAGTTACGCAAGATGAAGGGAGTAAGAAATGTCTGTTGAGAATCAAAGTTCTTCAGCGAAAAATATACTTGTGGTTGATGATGATCAAGATTTTCGCTGGGCAATTGGAAATGTCCTTCAGGCAGAGGGATACAGAGTGACTCAAGCGCAAGATGGTAAAGAAGCGCTGAAGTTGCTGGAGAAAGATGTTCCTGATTTGGTTTTATTAGATTACCGGATGCCCGGACGGGATGGCATTCGTGTTTCTGCTGATATAAAAAAACGCATTCCGGCTTTGCCGATTATCATGATCACGGCCTATGCAGAGGTAAAGTCCGCTGTTGAGGCTATGAAGACGGGTGTATACGATTATGTTACAAAACCGATAGATAACAACGACCTTCTTTTTACAATTAAACGCGCCCTGGAAAAGCAGTACCTTGTCCAAGAGGTTAAACATTTAAAAAATGTCTTGAATGGGCGGGCATCCCTTTAC
>CBDAFK010000250.1:0-2396 GCA_965195235.1 uncultured Desulfobacterales bacterium
TTTAATGCAGAAATCGGCTCTCTTAAAATGCCTCTTGGCAGCATATAGTTGTTGCCAAAAGGATGCCCGCAATCCAAAAGGACGATATCAATGTCTCGCTTCAGGTTCAGATGCTGGAAAGCATCATCAAGCACAATAACATCAGGGTTAAACTCCTGTATTGTCAGGCAACCTGCCTCAAACCGGTTTTGTCCTACAACCACAGGAATATCTTTTAATTTTGAAGCCATCATAAATGGTTCGTCGCCGGCCTTTTCAGGCTCCATGAATATAGTATGCCCATTGCTTACAATTCCTCCTGTTTTTTCCGCTCCCCCCTTATATCCTCTGCTGATTATGGCTACCTTATAACCAAGGCTTTTAACAAGTTTTGCCATATATATAGTCATAGGGGTCTTGCCTGTGCCACCAACCGTCAAATTGCCTATGGATATCACAAAGCAGGGAAGTTTTTTGGGCTTTAAAATACTATTTTTGTAGAAAGCCTCTCTTAGCCTTACAGCTCCCCCATAAAAAAAAGAAGCCATAAACAAGAAAGATCCAAAAGAAAATAATCGATCTTTTCTGTTCCATGTCATAAATGTTTCTATCTTTTTTCTGATCCTTGCCATCACTTGATTATCCATCAAAAAAATGCTAACAGTTCGGCCGCTAAGGCACCAGGATTATAATATAATTCTCTTAAAATTCATAATTTAGGAATTCGCTTCGCTTAATCCCTTAATCATATCCTTTTCTTTAGCTTTCCAGATAAATAACCCCGCTTAACACCTATTGCTTCGGCTGTTTTAGTAATATTGTTATTGTGTTGCGACAACTTCCTTTTCATAAATGCTTTTTCAAAAACTTTAACAGCATCCTTGAAGTTATCGATTAAAAAAAGTCCCGATTCGCCCGACTCCATTCCCTCACCAGCACTTGGATTATATGGAGCAGGGATATCGGCAATATCGATAACATCTTTCCCTGCCATTATTGCCAGCCGTTCTACTAAATTTTTGAGTTCCCTTACATTTCCAGGCCATGCATAATTGCATAAGAGGTTGAGAGCTCCCTGGGTTATTTCCTTCCTTTTACTTCGATTCTGTACCGCACTTTCCTCAAGAAATGTTGTTACAAGAAGCGGAATATCCTCAGAACGATTCCTCAAGCTGGGGACTTTTATAGGTATAACATTCAACCGGTAGTAAAGATCTTCTCTAAACCTGCCTTTCTCAATCTCTTTTTCGAGGTCCTTGTTGCTGGCCGCTATTACCCTGACATTAACACTTAATGTCCTGCCCCCTCTCACTCGCTGGAACTTCTGCTCCTGTAGCACCCGGAGAATCTTGGCCTGAGTCATTAAACTCATATCCCCTATTTCATCAAAAAAAATTGTTCCATTATTTGCCAATTCAAACCTGCCTCTTTTCTTTGTAGTCGCTTCTGTAAAAGCCCCCTTTTCATGACCAAACAGCTCGCTTTCAATGAATTCCTCAGGAATTGCGGCACAACTGACATCAACAAGCGGTTGATCTGCTCTGGAGCTTAAGTTGTGGATGGTGCGGGCTACAAGTTCTTTACCTGTTCCGTTTTCTCCTGTTATAAGAATCCATGCATCTGTCGGCGCTGCAACCGCTAACTGCTTTTTGAGCTCAAGGGTAGCTTGACTACTTCCATTTATCGCGTGCTTTTCCAGAGTCTTTTTTCTCAGGTATCTGTTTTCTTCTTCAAGCCTCCTGAAATTAAGCGCATTATTAATAGCAACTATAACCTTGTCTATTGAAAGCGGTTTTTCAATCACATCGAATGCGCCAAGCTTTGTGGCTTTAACAGCGGTTTCTATTGTCCCATGGCCTGATATTATTATTACCTGGATAAATGCGTTATCCTTTTTGATCTCCTTTAAAGTTTCGATCCCGTCAATGCCGGGCATCCATATATCAAGTAAAACAAGATCAGGAGATTCTGTTGCGATTATCTTCAATGCCTCGTATCCATTGGTGGCCGTTATGACTTCAAAACCTTCATCAGAAAGAAGGCCGTCAAGAGACTGAAGTATGGAAGGCTCATCATCAACGATCAGAATAGATGGAAACATATGGTCTCCTTTAAATATTTTCGACCTGTATAGCCGATTCCGGATTACAGGTTTCGGAATGCAGATTGCAGATTTCGGATTATTCCGCATTCCGCAATCAATTATCCCTCAATCCCTACGCCGGCAGCTCGATAACAAATTTTGCCCCATAAGGCTGGTTGTCCTGTGCGCGTATCATACCGTTATGGTCCGCAATAATCGTATTAACTATAGACAAGCCCAAACCCATGCCGGCCTTTTTGGTGGAAAAATAAGGCTCGAAAAGATGTGTCTTATCTTCGTCGGAAATACCAACACCGTCATCCGAAATCTCTAT
>CBDAFK010000251.1:0-3519 GCA_965195235.1 uncultured Desulfobacterales bacterium
ATAACTTACTGAACTCATACGTGGTTTTAACGCTTTCAGCGTGGCTTGTTATTGGTGCCGTTGTCGAAGCTTAAGGTCTAATATTTCGCTTTAAAAATTTATTTTGGCCCTTGCCGCCTAAAGGATTTACTAAATAAAAAGGGTGCGAAACTTGAGCTGTTTAACTGTTCAAACACTTAATAAAATATAGATCGGAATAAATCCAAAGCCGATCCCGACAATCAGGCTAAAAACTATACTGACCATCCTGATAAAGGGCATGTACTTTGGGTGATTAGCGCCGATAGTCTGAAAGGAGCTCCAGAATCCGTGACTTATATGAATTGCCGCAACAATCATGGCAAAAATATAAATGACCACATATCCAGGCTTTGAAAACAAATCCGACACGATCTGAAAAATCGTAGTATCGGTTTTATCTACAAAATGGAAATTAAACAGGTGAAAAATAATAAAAATAAGAAATATAAAACCGGTATACGGCATGGTTGCTGAACCGAGTGTACGTCCCCCGGCGCGTTTGTCGACCACGTATCTGACCGGTCTTGCCTTGAAATTTTCATAAAAAAGAGTTGCGCCGGTTAAAACATGAACAATGGCAAAAAACAAAAGCATAAGTTCTGCCATGGTAATAAGAGGCTCCAATGAATGGAGGCGCTCAGCATAGGAATTGAAAGCATCTTTGCCAGCGTACAACGTAAAGTTGCCGACAAGATGGGTTGCTAAAAAACCCATGAAGCTAAAACCGGTAATGGCCATCATGAGTTTCTTTCCGATGGAAGAACCAAAGGTATTTATGAGCGAGTTCATATGTTCCTCATTTGAGTAATTTTGATCTATGCCCTATTTCTCCTGTGATTGCCCCTTTGTCTGGGCTGTTATCATCTGTTGCAAATTTGCAAGAGACTGCGATCTTGAAGAACTATCAATCGCTTTAACGGCAATATCCTCTACTTTTTGATATGATTTTTCAAGCTGTTCGGAGAGTTTTGAGACATGTTCACTCTGTTCTTTTGCCGTTTTTTCAAGAGCTTGAATCCGGGTAGTAAGCACTTTTCGCTCACCTTCAAATTCTTTGTTCAGCAATTGTTCTTTGTTGGTGGCTTCTATTCTGGTCCTTTCGGTTGTTTCATTCACAGCTTTGTTAACGGCTGTTTCCAGTTCCCTGGGAAATGCACCCACTTTTTTCCGCAGTTCATTTAATTCTTCTTCTTTTTTGCTTATTACCTTTTCTCTTTCTGCCAGTTCCTTTTCCATTTGCTCTCTTTTAAGCTGAACCTCCCTTTCAAGTCTCGCTTTTTTATCTTCAAATTCATCTTTTAGAAGCTGTTGTTCCCGCTTAAAGCTATACTGGAACTCTTCCTTCTCTCGTTCACGTTTCTTCTTTTCAGCAAAGTTCTGTTCCTTTATTTCTACTTCATGCTTTTCGTCTTCTTTTTCCCATTCAGCACGAGTTTTTTCAACTTCCCGTGTCAAATCCTCTTTCCGCTTTGCCATCTCGGATTCATATTCCTCTCGCTTCTGATTCTGAGCTTCGATGAGCGCAGCCAGTGTTGCCGCTGATTTTTCTATCTCATACAGTTCCATTAACTCATCTTCTTTAATCACAATAGCCTTCTGGATGCCACTTAGCTTATTTACTTCATCTTCCAACTTATCAGAAATCTGGGTCAACATCTTGCTCACGTCGAACTTTAGGCTGCTGATCCCTTTGGCAACCTCCTCGGATGATAGGAAGCTTGCGGCCTCAAGGACCTTCGAACGCCTTTTCTCTTCAACCTTTTGTTCCGGCTTTAATTCCGCTTCCCTTTTTTCCTGAAGTTGTTTCAAAAGCGCGTTGTAGGACTTGAGCATTTCCTGTTTTGTATTGCTCATTGAAAGTTTACGTAGCTGTTCTGTTTTATTTTCCATCATAATTGGCTTCTCTTTCCTTTGGTTTAAATTGATTTTTCTTTTAATGATGATGAAATCGAAGGGGTTAAATGTTTGACCCCTTAATAATACCTAAAATGAGCGGTTAGCCATTAGCTTTTAGCTATTAGTCAAACTATATCAGGAAGTTATTAAATAATAGCGTAACTTCTCAATAAGTTCGGGTGGAGTTTATCCGTAAGGATTTTATAAAAAGCTTACGCCTAAACTCCAGAAGGCCATACGACATTCTCATTCGATCAAGGTTGTAATAGGGTTGTGAGCGCCCGAACTTATTGAGAAGTTACATAATAGCATTCCACCAGATTGGTGATTAATAAATAATTATACGAATGCAGATTTCATATGAGTCAACAGCTAATTGCTAACAGCTAATCGCTTAACGTAGGTTATATTATTTATCCTGACTTTTTTCTTCAGCTTTTTTAGATAGCCCCAGCGCTTCTCTGACTTTAATAAGCGCTGCGTTATAAATGTCCGGATTGTCGCTTAGGAATTTCTTTACATTTTCACGCCCCTGCCCTATCCGTTCACCTTCGTATGAATACCATGACCCGCTTTTGTCGATTATGCCTGCTTCAACGCCGCTGTCTAAAAGATCGCCGGTTTGTGATATGCCTTCACCATACATGATGTCAAATTCAGCATCCTTGAAGGGGGGGGCCATCTTGTTTTTGACGACACGAACCCTGGTGCGGTTTCCGACAACCTCCTGGCCGTCTTTGATGGCGCCGATGCGCCGGATGTCAAGCCTGACCGAAGAATAGAATTTAAGAGCATTTCCACCGGTAGTCGTTTCCGGGTTTCCGAATACAACCCCTATTTTCATGCGTATCTGGTTGATGAAAATAAGTGAAGTCATGGTTTTGTTGATTGTGCCTGTCAGCTTTCTTAATGCCTGTGACATGAGCCTGGCCTGAAGCCCCATATGGGAATCACCCATCTCACCTTCAATCTCCGCTCTTGGAACAAGGGCTGCTACCGAGTCGATGACCACGATATCCATTGCTCCGCTCCTTATAAGCATATCCGTGATTTCAAGAGCCTGTTCCCCTGTATCCGGCTGAGAGACCAGCAGTTCATCACAATTAACACCCAGCTTTTTTGCATACGCAATATCAAGGGCATGCTCGGCATCTACAAAGGCGGCAATACCGCCCTGTTTCTGGGCAGATGCGACAGCGTGAAGAGCAAGTGTTGTTTTGCCCGATGATTCAGGGCCAAAAACTTCAATAACCCTGCCTCTTGGAAGCCCTCCAACGCCCAGAGCTTTGTCGAGCGCAAGGGACCCGGTCGCTATTACCGGCACAGCTATAATTGGCTGCCCCCCTAATTTCATAATGGAACCTTTGCCAAACTGCCGTTCTATCTGAACCATGGCGGTTTCAACCGCTTTATCCTTGTCCGGTGATATTCCCATGATGTCCTCCTAATTTGTAACAGTTCACGATTTACGGTTCACAGTTAACGGTTGATTGAAACATAGGCGCAAGGCCTTGATGCTAAACTGAGAACTCAAGTTTATGTTGCATGTGAAGTTAAAATATTTTCTAAAAAAATTCAAAAAACTAATTCCAAGGCTGGTAT
>CBDAFK010000252.1:0-3750 GCA_965195235.1 uncultured Desulfobacterales bacterium
ATCAAGAATCTCAGCCGCTTTGCAGGCATCGCCTCTATTTGTTATGTCACCGCTGATAATAATTCCATTTGCAATATCAAAATTGGGGATTTTATCGGGAGGAAAGAGATTTTCGTGAATATCTCCAAATCCTATCCAAAACTTCTCTGCTTTATTCATAAGATAATGCTTTTGTTTTAAACATCGTTGATTTAAATTCCGGTAACCTTCAGTCAGCCGTTTTAAATTTAACTGCCCGCCACATCAGGTTGTTGGCAGGTTACTTTTTGAGTTTGTAAGTTTCTGTAAAATTAGTTTTTTCTTCATTCACAATTAAAAATTAAAAACTCAAAATTATATATGCAGCTTGCCAATAAAAATATTGTTGTAGTCGGTCTGGGAATGTCCGGGTTTGCGGTTGCCCGTTTTTTAAAGAAAAGGGGTGCGTCGGTTATTGTTACAGACAAAGCAGAAAAAGACAAACTAAAAGCTTATGTGCCTGTTTTGCGTGAAATGGGCGTCAAGATGGAGCTTGGACAGCACAGAATTGATACTTTTGAAAAATCGGATCTCATTATTGTAAGTCCAGGGGTTCCTCATGATATTTTGCCTGTAAAAAGAGCCGCGTTAAAAGGAATACCGATATTGGGAGAAATCGAGCTTGCCTGTAGATTTATACTGGAACCTGTTGTCGCTGTGACAGGCACTAACGGTAAGACCACAACTACAACACTTTTGGGGGACATGCTTAAAAATTCAGGCAAAAAGGTTTTTGTTGGGGGCAATATAGGCAATCCTTTAATTGACTACGTGGACAAAGGGGAAAAGGCTGAAATTATTGTGGTCGAAGTAAGCAGTTTTCAGTTAGATACAATAGATACTTTCAGGCCAAAGGTGGCAGTGGTACTGAACATTACCGAAGATCATCTTGACCGTTATTCTGATTTTGCGGCTTATGCCAGGGCTAAGGCACGAATATTTGAAAATCAGAAGCAAAGCGATGTTGCTGTCTTTAATGGTCTTGATCCTTTTACAGGTTCGATATGTAAAGATATTAAAAGCAAAAAATTGCCCTTTTATAATCAGATGACAGACGATGCTGCAATAAATACTATTTTTAAATCCCTTGATTTTTCATCCATAAACTTTTTGGGCAAACATAACCTGGAAAATGCTTATGCGGCATCGCTGGCAGCGCTGGCGATTGGAGGAAGCTTAGAGGGGATACAATCGGTTTTAAGTAATTTTAAAGGGCTTTTGCATCGGCTTGAACATGTTGCCTCAATAAATGGGATAGATTTTTTCGATGATTCAAAGGCAACAAATGTTGATGCAGTTGCAAAGGCGCTTGAAACTTTCAGCAAACCGATAATCCTTATTATGGGGGGTCGTGATAAGGGAAGTAATTTCCAAATCCTCAGAGATTTAGTACGCCAGCGTGTTAAAAAGCTCATTGTTTTGGGAGAAGCAAAAGAGGATATATTATTCGCACTTGGCGATATAACACCAACAAAAAGGGCTTCTTCAATGGAGGATGCAGTGCTGTCGGCATATCATGTAGCCTCTCCAGGAGATGTGGTGCTTCTGTCTCCAGCATGCGCCAGCTTTGACATGTATGATAGCTATGCTCGGCGGGGAGAAGACTTTTGCAGAGCTGTCGGCAAACTAAATAAAAGTGGGCTGAAATGAAAAAAGGCATAACAGAAAAAAAGCCGGTTTTAACATCAAGTGGCCCGGAGTCAGGCTATTATGATGTCAATCTCCTGTTTCCTGTACTTTTTCTTGTGGGAATAGGGATTGTGATGGTTTACAGCGCCGGCTCAGCCATTGCTCTTAAAAAGTTCGGCAGTGATTATTATTTTTTGAAAAAACAGCTCCTTTTTTCCCTGTTTGGTATTATTGCCATGGTTATTTGCAGGCATATTCCATTGAAACTTATCCGTTCTTTAACATATCCGATTCTTATTTCGGCCATTGTTTTTCTTGTCGCAGTGAAGATTACAGGATTTGGATATTCTGTGAATGGTTCAACGCGCTGGCTGCGGTTCGGTAGTTTAAACTTTCAGCCGTCGGAATTTGCCCGCTTTGCGCTGGTAATCTATCTGGCTTATTCCATGAGCAAAAAAAAGGATGACCTCAAAGATTTTTATATAGGGTTTTTACCTCACTTTTTTATTCTTTGCATATTTACAACCCTGATATTTTTTCAGCCTGATTTTGGGTCTGCGCTTATTTTTTGGGGTATTACATGGATTATGCTTTATGTCGGTGGGGTGCGCATTATACATCTTTTGTCACCTTTAATATTTTTACTCCCTGCTGCTTACTTTTTAACGATTACTTCAGCGTATCGCTTAAAACGTATCGTTAGTTTTTGGGATCCGTGGCAGTATTCAACGAATGAGGGCTATCAGATCATCCATTCTCTAATGGCCTTTGGCACAGGTGGAATATGGGGCACAGGAATCGGAAAAGGTTATCAGAAACTGTTTTATCTTCCTGAACCACATACAGATTTTATCTTCTCGGTTATTGGTGAAGAGCTTGGTCTGTGTGGAGTTCTAATTATCATAGGGCTTTATTTTCTGATCTTATGGAAGGGTATAAACATTGCGAGAAATGCCAATGATTATTTTGGGTCGTTTATGGCTGTCGGCATTACATCTGCAATAGCTATTCAGGTTTGCATTAATATGGGAGTTGCTGTTGGACTTTTGCCAACCAAGGGGCTTTCATTACCTTTTTTGAGTTATGGCGGGACATCGCTTTTATTCAGTATGGCATCAATAGGGATTTTGATGAACATAGGAGCGTCAAGCTTGAAGGGCAAATAACTTATGCGCATTATTATCGCCGGCGGCAGTACAGGTGGGCATCTTTTTCCGGGAATTGCTATTGCAGATGCCTTTGCAACGCGGGATGAGAAAAACAGAGTTCTTTTTGTCAGCACAGGCAAGCCTTTTGAAGTATCGGTTTTATCAAAAACAGCTTTTAAACATAAATCTATTACAGCAGAAGGGATCAAAGGCAGGGGATTGTGGAGACAGGCTGTTTCGGTTTTAAAAATACCAAAGGGGATATTTGAATCCATCATGATCCTTAAGGATTTCAGGCCTGACCTTGTTGCAGGGGTTGGCGGTTATTCTGCCGGACCGGTTGTTATGGCCGCATGGCTTATGGGCATTAAGATTGTCCTCCATGAGCAGAATATTCTGCCTGGAATTACAAATCGTATTTTATCCGGTTTTGCAGACAGAATATATGTATCCTTTAAAGATACAAGATTAGAGAGATTCCGATGGCTTGCCCCTGTTGAATCAAAAAAATTGCTTGTTTCAGGAAATCCCGTGCGGAAGGAAATCCTGCAATCCGCAATGGATCAACAGGACAAAAGTTTAGCCGGTACAGGGCAGAAAAAACCTTTTACAGTACTGATTCTTGGGGGAAGCCAGGGGGCTCACAGCATAAATATGGCTGTTTTGGAAGCTTTTGAATACCTGAAAGAAAAGGATAAATATTTTTTTGTGCATCAGACCGGATCGGCTGACGAACAAGATGTAAAAAGGGCGTACATAAAAAACGGCATTTCCTGCATGGTTAAGTCTTTTTTCGACGATATGGCCAGGCAGTATCATAATGCTGATCTAATTGTTTGCAGGGCAGGCGCGACAACTGTGGCGGAGGTTGCGGTTATGGGCAAGGCGGTGATTTTCATACCGTATCCTTTTGCCGCCGACAACCATCAGGTTTTTAATGCGGGTTCACTTGAAA
>CBDAFK010000253.1:0-14215 GCA_965195235.1 uncultured Desulfobacterales bacterium
CAGCGTCTTTTCTTCGATTTTTGGCAGCATCATTCTTTCTTATCCTGATAACCTGGAAAATTGAAGGGCGTTTCCCGGCAATACGGAAGAAACAGATCTTTCCTGTGATTCTCCTGGGACTCACAGGTGTGTTCGCATATAACGTCTTTTTTTTCAAAGGACTGCGGTTAATCGACGCTGGTCGTGCCTCCATTATCATCGCCAACAACCCGATATTCATAACCCTCCTCTCCTGGCTTATTTTCAGGGAAAGACTTACACTGCTTAAATTCGCCGGAGTCCTGATTTCGGTCACCGGCGCAGTGATCGTTATATCAAGGGGAGATATAAATGGCATTATAAACGGCGGCCTGGGTTTAGGAGAGTTTTTTATTTTCTGCTGTGTAGCCAGCTGGATTTGTTATTCTTTAATTGGAAAAACCGTTATGACAGACCTTTCGCCCCTTGCTTCCGTGACATATTCCGCAATCATCGGCACTGTCTGCCTGTTTATTCCTGCCGTATTTGAAGGAATGCTAAGCGACATGAGACACTATATGGTCAGCGAATGGATAAGCATATTTTATCTGGGATTCTTCGGGACAGTTCTCGGTTTTGTATGGTATTATGAGGGAATAAAAAAGATCGGTCCCATGAGAGCGAGCCTTTTTATAAATTTTGTGCCTATAACCGCTATCATACTTGCCTTTCTAATCCTGAAAGAGCCGATAACCCTGTCTCTTTTCATCGGAACCATATTTGTCTGTTCAGGCGTGTACCTTACCAACCGGCCTTAAGATTGATGGCGTCGAAAATCCCGCCTGGCGGGGCTGCGTTGCGAAAACTCTGATCATGGATGATATTCATGCTTTTTCGCGCCTTGTCGGCCGGGCGCTTCAACACCTGAAATTGCGAACTTATTTTTTGCTGAACCCTAAACAGCCGGCAACTGTTTTCCCATGTGGCGGATGCCAGATGTTCCGGGTCTTCCTTTCTTATTTCCGCCAGCTTAAACAGAACCTGCCTGACAAATGCCGGTTCATTCCGTCTTGTGCGGTTTTTTTCAGAAGCAGGTGTCAGATATGGCGCATCTGTCTCGATAAGGATTTGTTCAACAGGAATTACAGGCACAAGCTTGCGCAAATCAGCACCGCGCTTTTTTAGGGTCAGAATGCCTGTTATGCCGATATAAAGGCCGAGATTAATATACTGCTCCAGCTCTGCTCTGTTTCCGCTAAAGCAGTGCACAACCCCTTTTCCATCCTTTCTTCGATGGGCCCTGACTATTTCGAGCAGGCGGCCATTGCTGTCTCTTTCATGGAAAATAACCGGAAGGTTGCATTTGTCGGCAATCTCAAGTTGCCTTATAAACCATTTTTCCTGATCATTTTGTGGCGAATACATACGGTTGAAATCAAGGCCGATCTCACCCCATGCACAAACCTCAGGGTCTTCGGCAAGATTCATCAGAAGCTTTAAGATTGATTCAGAGCAGCTTTGTGTTTCGTGAGGATGAATGCCGACAGAGGCATAAATGCCGTTTATGGATTTTGCCAGAGCAACGGCTTTGATCGAGCTTTCCTTGTCTGTTCCTACAACCATACATGCTGCTACCCCGGCATCATGCGCGCGTTTAATAACCGCATCAATATCTTTATCATAAATTCTGTCGTTAAGATGGCAATGGCTGTCAAATAGTTTCATATTTTTTAGCTTAAATTCTTAATTACATTGCTTATGATTGATGCAAGCTTTAAAGAAGATTCCTTTGCCACGGCAATTATTTCTTCAATTGTTGATTCAACCGGTTTGTCCGGATCGTGCACATTGGTTATTGTCGATAACCCCAGCACCTTTATGCCGGCATGTACAGCCGTAATTACCTCGTGGACAGTTGAAAAGCCGACGGCTTCGGCCCCTATAGTTCTTAAAAAACGCACTTCAGCGGGTGTTTCAAGGCATGGACCTGTCAGGCCGGCATAAACACCTTTTTGCAATGGAATTCCTGCGTCTTTTCCTGCTTTTTCAGCAATCGATGCAAGCTTTGTGTCGTATGCCTGTGTCATGTCAGGAAACCTGATACCCCAGGTCTCTTCATTTGGCCCTATCAGAGGATTTGAACCAGTGAGATTAATATGATCTTTAATAATCATTATATCGCCGGCTTTAAACAGAGGATTTATGCCTCCAGATGCATTGGAAAGAATCAGATTTTTAACGCCGAGTTCCTGCATTACTCTTATGGGAAAGGTAACCTCTGCGGGAGTATATCCCTCGTAAAGATGAAGCCGCCCCTGCATGGCAATAATCTGCCTGCCCTGCATACTGCCTGCCACAAGTCTGCCTAAATGACTTTCAACAGTTGAAATCGGGAAATGTGGAATATCTTTGTATTCAAAGGAGGCGTCTATGTCCAGTGCTTCTGCGCTTTCTCCGTGACCTGTTCCTGTAAGAATTCCTATTTCAGAAGGTTTCTTAATGCGTGTTTTTAAAAAAGATGCCGCTTCAATCGCTTTATGTTTATAATTTTTCATTTTCAAAAAGCTCAATGGGTTGCGGAATTTTATTAGACACATAACTGCACAAATAATACTTGATTGGCATGATTATAGCTGTTAATATTTTTATTAATAATCTTTTGCTGAGGACAGGCTTTACAGAAAGGCGGGACAAAATGGTTCAATGTGTTTTGCTTAATGCAGATTACTCATTTCTAAATGTGACAACCTGGAAACGAGCAATGTGTCTTGTGGTAAAAAGCAGGGTGCAAGTATTAAAGTATTCTAAAAAAATTGTCAGAACCGCTGAAGGAGCTTTAATAAAAATCCCTGCTGTTATGAAGCTGATAAAACTTATTAGAACCCTGTATAGAAGTAGAGTGCCTTTCAGCAAAAAGAATATTCTCATAAGAGACGGGTTTAGGTGTGCCTATTGCGGTAATGATAAAGAAAAACTGACAATTGACCATATCATTCCTAAATCAAGAGGCGGTAAAACTTCATTTGAAAACTGTGTTTCTTCCTGTAAACCCTGCAATAATAAAAAAGGTAGCCAGACGCCAACAGAGGCTAATATGTATCTCAAGGTTAAGGCCTATCAACCAACTATTGCGGAATTCTTGAAACTAAAAGTCAGGAAACTCGGTATTAATGATCTACTAAAAGATTTTGGGGTCTATTAAACAAAAAAGGGCATCTCATTTATTTAAAACAGCATGCCCTTGATCGATATCGATGCATTGGTTGCGGACTAAACCTTAGTTACGTTCTTCGCGGATGGTCCTCGATCGCCTTCTTCTACATCAAAAGTTACCCTGTCTCCTTCAGAAAGAGTTCTAAAGCCAGACGAGCTGATAGCTGAGTGGTGAACAAATATGTCCCCACCATTTTCCCGCTCAATAAAACCAAATCCCTTTTTATCACTAAACCATTTTACAATTCCATTTTCCAAAACACTAATCTCCTTCTTAAAAAAACTGTTAATTGTTCTCTGCTTCGGGTTTCATAAGGCAAATAAATCTATCTATTTTTGTACATAAGACATGTTTATCAAAGGTTGTCAAGCGAAAAGAACGGCGGCTTTCATAAACCTCCCCTCTCTTTAGCCCTTCGTTTGTAGTATCTTTTTAACAGGCGTATTAACGTTGAAATTATTATTCCTCCGCTCATTACAAGAAGAATACCAGGGACCCAAACATACTTATGATATTCAATTTTTTCATATGCTTCAAAAATGCCGGCAATACTGAATAAAAATATTATAAATAAAAAGCCGATCATTATCAAACAGGTTGTATCCGAGTCATACCACGGAGCGATTTCTTTTCTAAATAGCGGATTTTGGTGAAGACGCATAATATAATTCTTGATGTTCTGTGTTTCTTTGTGTTTAAACCTATCTGCGCTCATCTGTGCCCCGTAGGTCAAATGATCGTACCGGGGTGAATCCTCCAAAGGCGGACAGGTCTGCGGCTGAACTGTTATAATATTACAGATTTTCTACAAATCCGTCAAATTATAAAAACAGTATGCAAAGGAAGGGTTTTTTAAAGGTCTCGACATACAATGAAGCTGAGCAGGAAAACGGTCTTTATACTTTTTTGTTTTACCGCGTTTATGAATCTTATATGGGGATGCGCAATAGTGCCGAAAAAATTTTTAATCGAGGATTTGTCGAAGTCGTTTAAAGAGGGAGATATAATCAACACCAAAACCGGCGTGGTTGTATCTTTTGAAGAGCTTATTGCCGACTTAAGCAAGGCCAAAGTAATTTATATTGGTGAACAACACACAAATTCAGCGCATCATAAAATCCAGCTACAGGTTATCAAAGGGCTTATTAATCAGCATCCAGAACTTGCAGTCGGCATGGAGGCCTTTGATCATTCATACCAGAAAATACTGGATATGTGGTCTGCCGGCAGTCTGGATGAAAAGGGGTTTCTGGAAAGGATGCACTGGTATGCGAACTGGAAATTTAATTTTGAATTATACAAAGACATACTTACTTTTATCAAGGAAAAACATATAAAGCTTATAGGCCTGAACATACCATTCCATATTCCACCAAAGATAGCTGTCGGCGGAATTGAGAGCTTATCCGGCGATGAAAAAAAGCACCTCCCTAAAAGAATAGATACTACTAATGCCGATCACAGGGCCTATGTAGAAGAGATATTCAAAAAACACAAAATAAAGGGAAGAGAAAGTTTTGAACATTTCTATATGGTCCAGTGCGTGTGGGAAGAAACAATGGCCGAATCAATAGCGCTTTATCTAAAAAAAGCGTCTATGATAGTGGTTTTGGTTGGAAATGGTCACATTATACGTAAATTCGGAATACCAGACCGGGCCTTTAATCGCACCAGAGCTGCCTTTAGAACCATTTTATTAGCGCCCGCCGGAAGCAAGGCCAGGCTTTCCTTTGCAGATTATATCTGGGTAACACCCTCAATAAAAAAGCATAGCATGAGACATGTTGAGAGCATGAAGATGAAAGTTCAAAGCCATCATCCAGCGCCTAAGTAAAAATTTCTACTTTATTGTTATTCTTTAGTAATTCGCGTTAGTGCCTTCCTTTTCGATTACAATATCACAATATATTGATTTATTCATTGACAAACATACACTATGTTGTAGAATTCCATCTATTCTTAGAAAGAACTTATTCAAGTTTCGCACCCTTTAATTTATCAAAAGCGTTAGACTGTAAGGGCTATCCACTTCGCTACCCTAAACGACAAATTGTAGGTTGGGTTAAGCCGCCGGTCTGCAACTAATTTTGTTGGGTTCGCTAATTTTGCCGTGATCTCAGTGTGTTGTGGTTCTATTAAGTCAGGCGAACCCAACAAAAGTGATAACGATAACCGCTTAACCCAACCTACTATTACTCGGAAAGGAAAACAAAAGTGCTTGAAAATATAAAAAAACGGAACAAAAGGATTGTGCAATTTGATTCATCAAAAATTACAGCAGCGATTGCCAAGGCAGGCAGCGCAACAGAAGAGTTCGGGGAAAGGGAGGCAAAAAAGCTGACCCTCCGAGTTCTGACCTTAGCCCATGAGTTCCGCCTTGATCCTGCTCCGGAAGTGGAAGAGATACAGGATATTGTTGAAAGAGTGTTGCTTGATTCTCCGTTTTATAAGACTGCCAAGGCTTATATTCTATACAGGGAACAGCATGCGCAGATAAGAAAGATTGCAACAAAAGCAAATGTTGATCTTGTTGATACCTACATCGAGAAACTTGACTGGAAAATCAAGGAAAACAGCAATATGTGCTATTCTCTCCAGGGGCTTAACAATTATATATCATCCGATGTTACAAAAGAATACTGGCTTAACCGCATCTATCCTCCCGAGTTCAGGCATGCCCATAAAAATGGCGATCTTCACATACATGACTTGAGTCTGCTTTCGATTTATTGTGTTGGGTGGGATCTGGAAGATATTCTAAAGCAGGGATTCAAAGGGGTTGAAGGCAAGGTGGAAAGCGCCCCGCCGAAACATCTTAGATCGGCTCTGGGACAAATCGTAAATTTTTTCTATACATTGCAGGGCGAGGCAGCAGGCGCCCAGGCCATTTCAAGCTTTGACACCCTCTTAGCCCCTTTTATCCGGTATGATAACATGAATGATAAAGAGATAAAACAGGCTCTGCAGGAGTTTGTTTTTAATATTAACATACCGACACGCGTAGGATTTCAGACCCCATTTACCAATATTACTATGGATCTTCACGTACCTTCTATTCTAAAAGATCATCCTGTGATCATAGGCGGAGTTGAAAAAGATGAGACATACTCAAACTTCCAGCCGGAAATGGATATGTTAAACAAAGCTTTTGCCGAGGTAATGATGGAAGGAGATGCAAAAGGGAGGGTCTTTACATTTCCTATCCCGACTTATAACATCACAGCCGATTTTGACTGGGATAATCCTAACTTTGAACCGATCTGGAAAATGACCGGCAAGTATGGAATTCCTTATTTTTCTAACTTTGTAAATTCAGACATGTCGCCCGACGATGCCAGGTCAATGTGCTGCCGTTTGCGACTTGACAAGAGAGAGCTTTTAAAAAGGGGCGGCGGCCTGTTTGGGGCAAACCCCCTTACAGGATCGATCGGAGTGGTGACCATAAACCTGCCGCGTATAGGATATTTGGCTGAAAACGAGAATGACTTCTTTGATCGTTTAAAAAAGATAATACTTCTTGCAAAGGAAAGCCTGTCTATAAAAAGAAAGGTTCTTGAAAAATTTACAGATAAAAACCTTTATCCTTACACAAAATTTTATTTAAGAGAAATCAAGAGCAACACCGGTCTTTACTGGAAAAATCATTTTTCGACTATCGGCGTTATCGGCATGAATGAAGCATGCTTAAACTTTTTCGGCGAAGATATTACCACTAAACAGGGGCAGGAATTTTCACTAAAAGTCATGGATTTTATCCGTGACATGATGGCAGAGATGCAGCAGGAAACCGGCGAGTTGTTTAATCTTGAGGCAACGCCGGCAGAAGGCACGTCGTATCGCCTGGCAAAGACAGATAAAAAAAGTTTTCCTGAAATTATTTGCGCCAATGAAAATGACTACCAAAAAGGGGCGGCCCCATACTATACAAATTCCACCCAGCTTCCTGTCAACTATACGGATGACATTTTCGAAACCCTGATGCTCCAGGAGGAGCTCCAGACAAAATATACGGGAGGCACTGTATTGCATATTTTTCTGGGAGAACTGGTAAGTGACACTATGACCATTAAAGGTTTGATCAAAAAGGTATCAAACAATTTCAAGCTTCCATATTTCACCCTTACGCCAACCTTCAGCGTATGTCCGTCACATGGGTATTTGAATGGCGAGCAGCCGATATGCCCTGTCTGTAAACAGGAGACCGAAATTTATTCCAGGGTGGTCGGCTACCTGCGACCTGTAAAGCAGTGGAATGCAGGTAAGCAGGCTGAATTTAAAATAAGAAAGACATTTAAGGCAGTATAAGTAAATTTTGACAAATTTTGAGGTAATATTTTGGACAAAAGGCTCAGTTTTTGACACAAGAGTTAGGTTAAAGGGTTCACTGTTCAAAGGTTCAGAGAAGGGATTGCAGTCAATAATAAAATAGATTGTACGAGGTCTGAAGTTATGGTTTTAGGTGGTTTGCAAAAAAGTTCCCTTATCGATTATCCCGGGAAGATAAGTTGCGTGCTTTTTCTTTCAGGATGTAATTTTGCCTGTCCTTATTGCCACAATCCAGATCTTGCAATGGGTTGCGTTGCGGCCAATATCAGTGAAGACAGCATCTATGATTTTCTTGAAAGGCGCAGGGAGTTTTTAGACGGTGTGGTTATTTCCGGCGGGGAGCCCACCATTCAAAAGGATCTTATCCAGCTTTGCAGAAAAATAAAACAAATGGGATATCCTGTAAAACTTGACACAAACGGAAGCCGGCCTCGGGTTGTTCAGATCCTTATAGAGGAAGGTCTTGTTGATTATATTGCAATGGACATTAAAACCGACACTGCTCGCTATTCTTCTTTGATGAAGAAAGATGCCCCGCGTTCCGCGGGAGAGAATATAATCGCAAGCATACGGATTATTATGAAGTCAAAAATGGATTATGAATTCAGGACCACCTGCATAAAACCTTTTATAGATGCAGATGCTATTGAAAGCATTTCCAGGCTTATCAGCGGAGCAAAGCTGTATGCCTTGCAGAAATTCCAGAATACCGGAGTATTGCAGCCGGAATTTTTCGATGGCCATGAATACGGTTGTAGTGATGATGAATTGATGCACCTAAAATCTATAGTAAAGCCATGGGTAAAAAGATGCATAGTTCGCTAATTTGCATTAGGGCCCGGTAAACGAAAAATGAATACTGAAGAAAAGATCAATCCTAATAAAAAAATTAGAGCCAATGCAATAATTGTCGGCAAGGTGCAGGGTGTTTTTTTCAGAATGGAGACAAAACAGGCGGCTGATCGTGCAGGGATATCCGGATGGGTGAGAAATAAAAGGGATGGAAATGTTGAAGCCCTGTTTGAAGGGGATGAAGTGAGTGTAAAATCGGTGCTTGAGTGGTGCAGAGAAGGCCCGCCACTTGCCTGTGTAAAAAAAGTGGATGTAGAGTTTAAAAATTATAAAGGTGAGTTTAAGGAATTTGAAATTACTTATTAAAAAATCAAAACGGTTTATTTTTTTACTTAAGACATTTTCAATAAACCGTCTTGATTTTTTTGTGTTTATATAGCAGCTTTTAGTTTCTTGCCGGGGCGAAATTTTACAACGTTGCAAGCTTTGATTTTGATGGGATCACCTGTTTGAGGGTTGCGTCCTTTGCGAGCCTTGCGACGGATTTTTGAAAAAGTACCAAACCCGACCAGCGTAACCTTGCCCTCTTTTTTCTTAAGCGCTTTTGTTACGTTATCCATAAAAGCATTTAGCGCTGTTGCAGCCGCAACCTTAGAAATACCTGCATCTGTTGCCATATTGTCTACCAATTCAGCCTTTGTCATAGCAATCTTACCTCCCTTTCTTGTCTGTTATTAATAATGCCCAAGTGCCCGACTTTTAACCTAATACAGTGGGCAATATAGCAGGTTATTATTAATGTCAACACTTTTTTTGCATACAATGCTGTTAATATGCTTTGTGGCTGCGTATGCGAACAGAGATAGTCAAAAAAGATTGTATTGTAGGGCACCGCAGCATTCATCAGAATGCGAACTTGATTGTATAGGAATTTCCTTTCCTGAAATAACAAATAACAAATCACAAATATCAAATAAATTACAATGACCAAAATTCACAATCCCAAACCCGTACCTTTTTATTCGAGTAGTTGAGTAGGAAAATGGTCGAGTTGTTAACTACTCGACTAATTTCCTACTCAACTATCCTGTTTCATTGAATATTGAAATTCACGCGGCGCAAGCGCCCCTGCCGCGACGGGCGCGAGCACGACGGGTGCGCTGCGCGTGGGATTTATTTGTAATTTGATGCTTGTAATTTGGGATTTTATAAATTTCATATCTATTTAACTATAAAAAACCAAGCCTAATCAAAAGAAATTGCATGGTTGCCTAAATTTAGTTGGTTAAAACAGGGCTGCAACAAACTGCTCTGGATCAAACTCCCGGAGGTCGTCGATTTTTTCCCCGATTCCGATATACTTTAGCTGAATTGGAAGAGAGCTGCTTATGCTGACGACTATGCCCCCTTTAGCTGTTCCGTCAAGTTTTGTAACGGCAATGCCGGTAACGCCGACCGCATCATGAAACAATTTTGCCTGGGACAGAGCATTTTGGCCGGTTGTTGCATCGAGTACCAGCAGGATTTCATGCGGCGCATCCAACAGCTTTTTAGAAATGGTCCGCTTAATCTTTTTAAGCTCTTCCATCAGGTTTACTTTTGTATGAAGCCTTCCTGCAGTATCTACAAGCACAACATCAATCCCTCTGGCAATCGCTGCTTCTATGCCATCGTATGCAACAGCGGCAGGATCTGCATTATCCCCGTGTTTTACTATTTCTGCGCCTGCTCTATCAGCCCATATTGAGAGTTGTTCTACTGCCGCTGCCCTAAAGGTATCAGAGGCGACGATCAGAACCTTTTTCCCTTCGCAGGCATATTTTGCCGCCAATTTCCCGATGGTAGTGGTTTTGCCAACGCCGTTAACACCTATTACCATTATGACGTGCGGTTTAGAGCTTATCTTTCCAGATGAAGGGACCGGCAAATGCGCATTAAGAATGGAGAATATTTCCTCTTTCAGCGCATCTTTCAGTTGGTCGGGACCAGATATTTTTGCAGTTTTTTTTGAAATGTTTTCTATAAGAGCCATGCTGGTCTGAACCCCTATATCAGCGGTAATCAGAAGCTCTTCAAGCTCTTCTAACAGATTATCATCAACCTTTCTGTTGCCTGTAAAAAGCTGGTCAATATCTGTTGTAAGAATTTCGCGGGTCTTGGTCAGCCCTTGTTTTAAGCGTTTAAAAAAGCCGGTGGATTCTGCTGATCCACTTTGATCGTCTTTATTTTTTTTTAACCAGCTAAAAGCCATAGTTAGTTCCGTTTTGCTATGCCAAATTGACTGAAACAATCTTGGAAATGCCCTGTTTTTCCATGGTGACGCCAAACAGCATATCAGCGAATTCCATAGTCCTTTTATTGTGGGTAATCATAATAACCTGAGATTTTGCTCCAATAATTTTCAGCAGATCATTAAACCGCAAAATATTGGACTCGTCAAGCGGCGCATCGATTTCATCCATGAGGCAGAAGGATGTAGGCTTAATTAAGAATATGGAGAAGATAAAGGCAATAGCGCTAAGGGCTTTTTCTCCTCCGGAAAGAAGGCTTATTCTGGTAAATTTTTTTCCCCGCGGATGGACCATCAGCTCCACCCCTGTTTCAAGGGGCTTATCCGGATGTGTGAGTATGAGCCTGGCCGAGCCTCCATCAAAAAGACGTGGGAATACTTCATCGAGTTTTGCATTAATCAGGTTGAAAGTATTAATAAAGCGCTTTTGCGTAATTTTGTTTATTTTCTTAATTACATTTTGAAGATCCTCCAGCGCTTGAATTAAATCGTTATACTGCTTATTCAGGAAGTCAAAACGGGTCTTGAGCTGTTCATATTCCTTAATGGCTCCAAGATTAACATCGCCGATATTTGCAATCTTTTTTCTATACTCTGCAAGCTCACCTTCCATTTTATCTACAGGCATTTCCGGGCTTTCAGATGAATCCGGCCTTAGTTGTGAAAGGGTTTTATGATAAAGTTCCATCAGGCGGCTTGAAATGGCATCCTGTTTCATATGACGCTGTGATTGCTCGAGTTCAAGCATTCGGATTTTTTGCAAGACCTCTTCGTGCTTGCTATGTATGTCTGATACAATGGCGTCGCTTTCCTGGAGTTTGGCGGCTATGCTTTGATATTCATTCTCATTGCCTGCAAGTGCCTGTTCAAGGGATTCCATATCATCATACATACTGGAAAGGCTCTGTTCATATTCAATAATTTTTTGTTTGAAAGCATGTCTGTTTTGATTTTTTTGTTTAATTTCCAGGGAAAGTTGCCTGAGCCGCTTTACTCCGTCATCAGAAAATTCTTCAAGCCGTCTTAAAGTATTGTTGCTGTTTTCCAGCCTCGCATTTAAAGCTGTTAACTCGAGATTGAGATCAATGACACTTTGATTAAAATTCTCCATTTCAGAAGATACAAAGTCGATTTTTTTTGATGTTTCCGCAACCTTGTCCTGAGCGGTTTTTACACTGTTTGTAATTTCAGACAGCTCTTTGTTATATTTGGCCATTTCTTCATCAATGTCGCTCTTTTCGCCCAGAAGTTGATCTTGCTCGAGACATACGATTTCAAGATGATTACGGGCATGCTTCAGATCCTCTGTTATCTTGTAAAGGGACTTCTCTGCTTCGATTTCATTTTGTCTAACAGTGCTTTTATGCTCTATCTCCCTTTGCATGTTGCTTTCAATTTTGCGAACTTCGGTTTCCAGCTCTTTTTGGTCGCTGCGGGCAGTTATCAGTTGCTGGTCCAACCTGTTAATCTGCCGGTCAAGCTCTTTGAGCTTTTGTTTCTTCGCAAGGATGCCGATTCCATTGTCTTTGCTTCCACCGATCATAATCCCCTGACGGGAGACAATATCGCCGTTTTTGGTAACAATGGTTTGCAACAGGTCATTGTTGTTATATGTTGTTATGGCTTCTTCAACATCAGAAGCTACAACTACATGCCCTAAAAGGGCTTCAATTATTTTTTCAAATCCCTGGCTTATAGAAATATGATTTATCAGCCTTTTTTGAACACACGGCATTTTTTCATGGTTGTAATCTATTTGTTTAACGGATGAAACCGGAATAAACCCGCTACGACCAGCGCTGGTTGATTGAAGATAGTTTATAGAGCAAAGTCCCGCTTCTTGATCCTTTACAAGAATGTATTGAAGGGATTCTCCAAGGACGGCTTCCACCGCAGTTTCAAAGGAGGGTTCCGGCTCGATAATATCTGCTATCAGGCCGATGGCATTAGCCGCAAGCTTGTGCTGGTTTGCCGGCGCTTTACTGTTTTGATCCAGATCCACGTGGGGTTGGCTTTGAGCTTTCATTATGGCTCTGACGCCATCTTTGTACCACTCAAAGTTATCTTCCATTTTCTTTAAGGTTAAGTATTGTGATCTGGCTTTATTGCGTTCAAGATCCAGGGTCTGGACCAGTTTAACCTGTTTGCCAAGCAGATTATTTTTTTCAACAAGTCGATTCTGTATGGCGTCAATACGCCTGTTTATTTCTCCAACTTCAGTTGTTAAAGAACTAAGCCGGTTTTTGGCTTTGCTTTCTGAGTTTTGCGTTGATATTACTTTCTTGCTTGCAGCCGTGTTTTCCTCTCTGATTCTTTTTAGACGTCTTTTAAGGCTTTCCTTGTTGTTTGCGGCGTTTTGATAAATGCTTTTATATCGCGCCTCCCGGGTAACCATGTCCATAAGATTTGTTTTATAAGCTTCTATCTTTTGGCTAAGCTCTGATAATTTATCTCTAATTTCTTGCGATGCAGACCGTTTCCGGTCTAACGAACATGCAGTATTTTTTATTTCCTCTTTCAGGCTTTCATTCTGGTTTTTAACCTGAGCAATTTCAGATAAAATATTCTGGTTTTTCTCTTTTAGATTTCTGTGATCAACCTCAAGTTCCCCGGCTTCATTGCCAAGCCTCTCAATATCTCTGCGGAGATGATCCAGATCATTTTCCATTTTGTCTATGGCGCGCTGGTGTTCAAATTTGCGGGCTTTTTGATCCGAGATTTCCTGTGTTTTTTGTGAGCGCTGGAATTTAATTTCTTCTACAGCCGCATCGAGTTTCTGTAATTTTGATGTATGCTCAATATTTGTGTCAATAAGGCTCGTTAACAAAAGGTCGGTTTCTTCTATCTGTCTGGTGTAATCATCATAATAATGGAGCGCGATGAGAATATCGAGCTGCATGATCCTGTATTGATGGTTTTCGTAAATTTTGGCCCTTTTGGCCTGACGTTTTAGCCCGGCCATTTGCCGCTTTACTTCGGCAATTATATCTGCAACGCGTAAAAGATTCTGGTTGGTGCTTTCTATTTTTCGAAGAGCTTCATTTTTTCGGTTTTTGTAACGTGTGACTCCTGCCGCCTCCTCAATGAAAACCCTTCTTTCTTCCGGCCCTGCTTCAGTGATTGCGCCTATATTCCCCTGTTGAACTACAGCGTATGATTTTGCCCCCATGCCGCTTCCAAGAAATATATTATGTATGTCTTTGAGACGGCAGGGGTGTTTGTTTATTGAATAGATGCTTTCGCCTGACCGGTAAAGCCGTCTTGTTAACATGATTTCCGTAAAGTCCTTCAATTCTTCAGGAGCATCGCCATTGTCGTTACAAATTGTTAAGACAACCTCTGACATGTTTAATGAAGGTTTACCATTTGAGCCGGCAAATATGACATCTTCCATAGATTTTCCGCGGAGTTGCTTTACGCTTTGTTCTCCCATAACCCATCTTAGAGCATCAATGATGTTGCTTTTGCCGCAACCATTGGGGCCGACGACCGCGGAAATGCCTGGATGAAATTCGATGCAGGTTTTATCAGGGAATGATTTAAATCCCGCTATCTCCAATTTTTTAAGTTTCATGCAGGGAAATCTCCTGTGTTCAGAGTTCAGAGTTCAGAGTTCAGAGTTCAGAGTTCAGAGT
>CBDAFK010000254.1:0-2758 GCA_965195235.1 uncultured Desulfobacterales bacterium
ACCCCGGCAGAGATATATTTTGATGGCTTTTTTCAAAGAAAAGTTTTATCGTAGATTAATTTTCCCCCTGCGGGACCTTGATCTGTTTGCTATTATTTTTTTAATTTTCAGGATTATTTTTGGCTCAAAAGTACACCTTAAGAAACCCTGTTTTTTGTCTTGACAATGGGGAGTACCTTAGAAAGCGTCTATCATGTTAGAAATAAAAGACAATTGGCTTGCTCAAGGATTAATTGTAGGTGCTGCCTTGGGCGTAATAAATTTAATTGTTAAACACTTAAAAGAATTGCTTTTATCTAAAAATCCTATGACCAGATATGTAACATTTTATATATCACTAATTTTAGCATTTATTGTCGATCTTTTGCTAACAACCTATTTTGTAAGAGAGTGGTCATCTGACTTAATTGAAAAACCACTATGCATTATAGTTATTATTGCGCTTGTATATGCACTGATTAATATTAGAAAAAATAGAACAGATAAAAGTAGGTTTATAAAAAATTCTCACGATTTGATTGTGCTGGAACTTTTAAAAAAAGGCAAATTACTCATAAATAAAGTGAATAAAGCAATCAGTCCAAAACCATCAGAAGATATACTTCATGATATTATGGAAATATATTTAAGAGAAATACCCATACTCTTTAAAATCATATTTGATATTCTTTTAAAAACAAAAAAAACCAATAATCTTGTAATTACATCTAAATTTTTCAAAACAAAGATGTATGAAGAATTTAAAGTATTATTTAATTCATTTGAGAAAAATATTAAAAGTATAATGAACACTCTATCTATAAAAGAGGAAATCCAAACAAAAACATTAATAGATCTCGGACTTGAAATGCACAGAATGCAGGCAAAATATAAAACCGAAGCAATTATATTATCTAACGACAAAGTCTTTATTCCTGATCATGTTTCATAGATAACCAATCACTACACCCGACACCAAACGCCGAGCCGTTTTAAGGTTAGCGTAGGCATCAGTGGCTTTTGGTGCGGGTGAGTTCAGACGTTAGCCAGAAGCATTACTTATGAACCTTGATTATTGTGACAAAATATTTACTAAAGCGATGACAAGTCAAAGCGAACCTCAGTTTTTATTTGAAATTGAGCCACTTTGGTCAAATTATGAAATTCTTTCACTTGGATTTGGACGGGGTTCAATTTATTGGAGAGCGCGACCGATTGAAGACAATATTTTTAAAAATGTCTCAGATTTAAAGTATCCACCAAAAGCAGATACCAAATTAGGAAGAATAAACGAGAAAGGTAGGCCTTGCTTTTATACTGCAACTACGAAAGAAACGGCACTTGCAGAAATTGATGCAGAAGACGGCCAGCTCATCCAGTTGGCAGGGTATAGGATTTTGTTAAATTCATCCTTAAGGCTGGCATTGGTTGGAGAATACTCAAATGTTCAAAAGACTGGATATATCAGCATGACTGGTACTGATCCAGATAGGACGATATCTAAGATTTTGAATGGTAAGAATATATCAGATGCCCTCAGATTTATTTATATAGATAAATTCTTCGCGTCCGTTTTCGCAGATTTAGACGCAACTAAAGAAGATTATATAAAAAGTAGAGCATTAGCCGGAGCTATTTACTCAAAAGTGCAAGTTGATGGAATTGCCTTTCCGAGTGTGAAAGATAAGGGAGGCTTTAACATAGCTTTAAAACCAGAGGCATATAAGGAGCACTTACACAACGTTGCTTGTTTGGTTCTAAAAATTAAAAAGAGAAGATCGTTCGGCTTGATCGAGTATGAGGTTGTTAAGTTAGCACAGAAGTTGAACGATAATATGGATTTCTGCTGGATGCCCAAAGACAGCCCATACGAAATGGGGGTTTATGGAATGACTAAAGAAGAATACGAGTTTGCAATGAAGTCGCCACATGACAAGAATAATTTGATGAACGCAACCTCTTTCTATAGCAACCATGGCTAACAAGGCGCTCCACTTGGTGCCACCAAAAGCGGCGTTTCGCTACGCTATACTCTGCTTTTGTCGTCAAGTGAGCTTGGTTATCTGGCTTTGCTTGCTAAAATTAAAAAACTAAGAAGAAAGGAGAGTTATGAAAATGCTAAAAAATGAAACAGGAGAAGCAAGTATGAAATGGGGTCAAGTCTACTATTGACCCATGGAAGATAAAATGTTATATGTTACAACATGTCACGTCCACTTAGAATAGAATATCCTGGAGCATGGTATCATGTAATGAACCGTGGCAGGCGGTCCGAATCCATTTTTTCAGATAAACATGACTATTTAATGTTTATTGATCTGCTGATTGAAGCATCTGAAATGTATAATGTAAATGTAGCTGCATACTGTTTAATGAAAAATCATTATCATATTCTGCTGCAAACACCTGATGGAAATATTTCAAGATGCATGAGGCATTTGAACAGCGTGTACACCCAGAGATATAACAGGAGACATGGATTTGATGGTCAGCTTTTCAGGGGAAGGTACAAATCGATTCTTGTCTGTAATGACAGCCATCTTCTACAACTGGTGAGATATATACATAAGAACCCGGTAAAAGCAGGTATGGTTAAAGATATGCCGGATTATGAATGGAGCAGCTACAAAGGTTACCTGTCATATGCGAAAAAGTGGAATTGGTTACATAAAGATTATATTTTTTCCATGATAACCCCAAAAAAACAAGGCAGGCTGAAACAATTTATTGAATTTATGCAAAAAGATGATTCAGAAGAGATTACCAGGCTGTTTTCTTT
>CBDAFK010000255.1:0-7810 GCA_965195235.1 uncultured Desulfobacterales bacterium
TGAGCGGTGGCGGTATCTGAAGTGAACAACGTTTCAAAGAATGCAAGAGGATGTTTGCCTTGAGTCGTAGGTTCTACCATCCGGCCTTGGAGGCCTTACGGGTGCCGGAGGTATATGACTTAGATATAGTCAAGAAGTTGAATCAGATCGGTTATTACAAGATCGGCAGATAAGTTTTTACATTTCGTAACATCTTTCCTGAGCCTTAAAGATCTTGCGTCTCCTGCAAAAAGGGCTGTGTTAAATCCGGCATTTTTCGCGGGATAAATGTCGTTTAGCATATCATTGCCTATGTAAAGGGCTGAGTTAGCAAGAACATTTAAGCCTTTAAGCCTTTCAACTGCGGATTGAAACATAAATGGCGATGGTTTTGCGTGGCCTGATTTATATGAAAAGAGGATTAGATCAGGATGAAATCCGAGCTTTTCCAGGTTTGAATCCAAGAGCCACTCGAATAGATACGGTGTATAGAACTGAGCATTAGAGATAATGCCTAACAATACTTTTGATTTTTTGCAGGCAGAAAGCATTTCTTTAAGATTTGGCATCGGATACACAGGATTTACGATCATTTCAAACCTAACCGCAAACTCTCTGACCGTGACCAGGTCATTATTTTTCAGAATGCTCATCCATATACGGTCTATCTCGACTTCCGGGAAGTCAATTCCCTGTTTTCTCAGCTTGTCATGTTTTTTTTCAATAGCCGCGAAAAGATCATTCAAAACAGCTTTAGGGGTTTTTCTGATTTTGAATTTAATCAGTAATTGTTCCAGTTCGTATGCTGCTTCATATGCTTTTGGGGACTTTTTCTTTGCAATGCCGATGTCGCCTGATGCGCTGATAAATAGTGTGCCGTAAATATCAAAGATCATGCATTTGATCTTTTTTTTTAAGTTTCCGCTTTGTCGAAGTGTGGTCGGAATAGGGAAAAGAGGGGTTGTGTATTTTGATATTTGCTTTTTATTCAACATAATCGCCCCATTTAAGGAGGCTGAATTTATGCAGATTCAAAAACTCTGACAGGAGAATCTTTTTATCTATTCTCTGTCTGACCGAATTTTTGCATACATTTGAGTAAATCTCAAAAAGCTTTTTCTTATATATTCTATTATTGTAATTACTGAGCACAGCCTTCATATTATTTTGTATCAAGTCCTCTTGATTTTCTATTTCTCCGATGTGTGAAAGATACGGATTAAGGGACCGCAGCCTGTTTGCATTCTTTTTATCCGAGAGTATGCAGGCGATTATCTGCTTTTGAAATGATTCGTTCAGCAATCCAAAATCAATATTATTATTTTTTGTTATTTCAGAGAAACCCTTTTCAATATTTTTATTATCAATTTTGTAATTAAACAAAGAGCAGGCCTTTAAAACAGACGACCTCCATCTTTCGTAAAGCTCTTTTTTGTCGATCCATTTTACAGGAACGAGCAGTTTTGTATAAAGATGATCAAGCTTAATCCCGTTTTGCTGGAAATCATAACATATATCCGGAAGCTTTCTTCCACAAAGTATTTTTCTCGCTGTCCATGGTTCAAGAAATGAAAAACCGAATCCTTCTGTTATGCTTGTTGTAATAAGAAATCTTGCGGCAAGTACAAGCTTTTCAAAATCATACTTTAATCCAGCCTCAAACACCACATCAAGACCGTTTTCTTTTGCAAATCTTTTCCATCCCTTATAACTTATGATGTCAATTGGGCTGTTTGGCGGTTGCGTTATAAGAAGAGACAGGTGGTTTTTGAAAAACAAAGATAAAAGAATTGCTTCGCCAATATTTTTCCTTCTAATGGCGCGAATCGGATATAGAGCAAACCCTGGAGTAACACCCCCCTCGTTCCCCCCTCGATGGGGGATAAAAGAGGGTGTCTCCCCTCGATGGGGGAATGGTGGGGATGTTAACTCGAAAGGTTTTATTGTATTGAAAATCTGATGCAGCCCCTCCTTTTTTAAACCTGCTTTGAGCAGTATATTGTAATCGCGAGAGTTAATTACCCCGTAATGGCAGTCGGGCACATATTCGTCCTTATCAAAGTATGATAACGGACGGCCGTCTTCCGCAAAATCATGGATTTGCAAAAAAAGCCTGATTTTTCTTTTGCGCAGCTCTTGTAGAATTTTTAAAAAATTCTTATTTTTAGCAAGTAAGGGATTATGGACATGCAGAATATCGCATCCTTGTTTCCACTTTGAATGAATTGCCTTGATTATTGATTCTGCAACCTCTTTTGGAGTAAATATTTTTTTGGATGACCTGCCATAATAAGCAAGCCCGGGGATGTGTTTTATATCAGCAGGGAAGGGGGAATCAGGGAGTTCTCCTGTAAGAACAAGAATTTCACAATCGTTTTTGATAGCTTCAATTTGTTGCCTTAAGACAGTTGTTACCCCGCCGGTTTTAAGATGATAATGAGCAAGGGCTATTCTCATTTTACAAAGCCATCATTGCGGGTGTATTATCCTTATGCGTACTTGTTGTTATTTTATTTTTAAAAGAGGCGTAGATAGTTCTCAAGCGTTTTCTTTGCTCTTCAACGCATGGAGGAATGGACGCCAAGTTTTCTCCACGATAAGGCTTCATTTTGGCAATATCAAGGCAAATATCCATTCCCTGCTCAAGATTGTTTTTAAACTCGCACAGTCTTTTTATTTCGAGCTGGGTGTAGAGGCTATGAGTTACCATTTTTTCAAAATAGTCCACATACATCACTATCTCAGCGGCAAACATGTGCGGTCGTTTTGATGGAGCCAGTGATCGGCCTCTTCCGTAAATATGGTCCACCATCTCTTTAAGCGAGTATAATCTGTTATACCAGGAAATATTGGGCCCGGGACATATTGACTGAGGCGAGTTCTTTTCATCCGCGATTCCTAAAGTGATAAGGGCTCCATTCCCGAGATGATCGCATAGACATGCTTTTTCAACAACTTGCTGGATCAGCCTTTCCTTTTCTTTGGCAGAGATCTCCATACTCTTTATTTGCTTTAGCTTTATTTTCTGATACTGTCTCGAGGCAAGACAGATTGGCTGTTTTGTGAACTCGGTATTAGATGCAAGAAAACCCTTAGCGCAGGGCGAGCCTGGCGTTCCCTTTGCGACTCTTTTATTTGTCCAGATTTCGGATCCGCATTTGTGTATATTATTAAAGGGTATTTCAAGGGGTGAGACGTCGCTCACATAGAGATCCTCTTTGCCGGCCTGTTTTAGAAGCTCACGTGTGGATGCATCCACGCAGGTGGCTTCAGGAACCAGCAAAAAAGGGCTGGCCCAGCCTGTAAGATCCATTCCAAACTGCTCTCTGAGCCTGCGGTCTTCTCCGTGAGTGCCGATTCCGCCCTGGACGGTAATAACCGGCCTGGCGGTTAAAGCCTTTTCAGGATATTCCCAACCCATTTTTTTGTAATATTTCTGTATCAGGGGAAGGAATTTTGTCGTGAGGCCATCACGTTTTTCTTTGAATTCCTTTAAAAGGCTGGGAAGCAAAAATCCGTTTGAAGGAAAAGCATGACCACCGCAATTAAGCCCTGATTCAATTCGAAATTCATATACTTCCAAACCCTTTTTCGCCAAAAACTTGCCCTGGATAAGGGCTGAGCGGAAATCACTTACTTTGAGAATTATTTTCTTTTTTATCTTGCCTGTCTTATCCCTGTAAAAGTCCTTAAACCGGGTCATATAATGAAATAATCGTTGATTGATGCCTGCGGAAAATACAATGGCCGACTCGAGGCTGCTGTCGGCATATCCTCTAAGCGCTGTTTTGGCATCGCTGAATTCATCAGTAACAGGCAGGATATTGTCATGAGAAATCCGGTCAAGTTTGACCATAATGTTGACGTCGATAGAGCCGGGCCGCATTCTATTAGTCAAATCTTTTGCCAGCACATTTCTTTTAAGTCCGGCCTTCATCTTTAAAAGTTTGTTATATTCAATTTTCAGCCGGGATTTATCAGGCAGAAGCTCAAAGTATTTTGTTTTATCATTTTTTTTAAAAAAGGGCTGTTTTTTGATATTCTCCATTTTGATCCGAACGATTTCGTGTACCAGGTTAAGATAGGCGGTGGTTCTTTTTGCTCTGCCGTCTACGGCATTTCTTTGTATTTTGGAATAGGGCAGGCCGAATTTTTTGCTGTAAAATTTCCTGATTTTTTCAAGCAAAATATCATCAACAAGGGAAATTACCGATGTTATGCCAAGCGGAGCAACACGGACAGGTGTGTCAGCAGAGTGTCCAGTGCCCATAACAGGAATATGAAATGTATGGTAATAGTTTTGCATATGTTATATGATAGCTTTGTAAAAGGTCAAAAAACCACTTTTATAAATATTAAAGTATTACAAAAAAATTAATTAAATCACAGTGTTTTTTTTGGTTTTACAAAAGTTTTACACAAGTTAGCCTATGTATCGATCAAAATGGTTTTTTCATCCTATCCTTATTTTAATTTTTTCTATCGTGGCTCTGGCCATGTCCCTGTTTTTGTATATTTACTGGTATATGGAGATAAGCGCTGGTTTAAAGAAGGTTATACTGGAGTTAAATCTCGATCCCGATCAGGTTCTGGAATCTCAGACATGGGTCGTCATTATGGTGCTTTCGATACTTGTCGGGATCATCTTGATGGGGATATTTATTATTTTTGTCTATCATCATAAGACATTGCAACTTTATAAGATACAGCGCAACTTTATCAACAATTTTACTCACGAACTGAAAACCCCTGTTACATCCTTAAAGCTGTATCTTGAGACATTTGAAAAGCATGAGCTTTCAAGGGAGGATCAGCTTAAATATACAGGTTATATGCTTCAGGACGTTAACCAGCTTTCTGATAATATTAACCGGATATTGAATCTTGCCAGAATTGAGAGCAAGAGCTATGGAGGTGAGTTTGTAATATCGGATCTTGTTCAAATAATTGAGCGGTTTTATAAAAACAACACTCACCTTTTCAGGGGTTGTGAGGTTAAGATTCATAATTCTTTAGACCGGTCTTTTTTATGCCGTATTAATCAGTCTTTATTTGAAATGCTCTTGATGAACATTATGACCAACGCTATCAAGTATAACAGGTCTAAGAAACCGATAGTTGACATTTTGCTTGCGATTAATAATGGCAAGTTGAATGTCAGGTTTGAAGATAATGGGATTGGAATTGAAAAAAGGGAAATCAAAAAGATCTTCAAAAAATTTTATCGGGCCGGCAGTTCGGATAATACATCACCGAGTGGCAGTGGATTGGGGCTGTGTCTCGTGCAGAATATAGCTCGCATTCATAAGGGAAAGGTAATTGCTGAAAGCAAAGGACCAGGAAAGGGATCTGCTTTTACCTTGATTTTGCCGAGCTCTTATCCCGAATAGAGGATCAGGGACCAGGGATTATGAAAAATAACCATAAAAAACGAATTCTAATAATCGAAGATGATGAGCATATAGCAGAGGGTTTGAAATTAAACCTGTTGCTTCAGGGATATGATGTGAAAATCGCTATGGACGGGGTTTCAGGTCTGCAACAATGGAAAAGGTGGATGCCTGACCTGATTGTGCTTGATATAATGCTGCCGGGTATTGATGGGCTATCTGTGCTCCAGAATATTCGTCTTGAGGATGAGCAAATTTCGATTTTGATTCTGTCGGCCAAGGGGGCTCCTGATGATAGGATAAAGGGGCTTTCTTATGGTGTTGACGACTACCTTTCAAAGCCGTTTAACCTTGAGGAGTTTTTGCTGCGGGTAGAGCGTCTTTTAGTCAGGGCATCATGGCATCGAGGCGGTGAGGATATAAGCAAGGCTGATTTTTCTATCTCAACGCAGACTTATACTTTTGGCGGCAACCGGATCGATTTTGAAACATCAACCGCATATTGTAAATGCGGCAAGGTTAATTTGACCGAGCAGGAGGTAAAGCTTTTAAAGCTTTTTATAATCAATAAGGGAAAACCTCTTTCAAGAGGCAGGCTGCTGGAAACAGGGTGGGGATACGCCAGGGGAACCTCAACTCGTACAGTGGATAATTTTATTGTGCGGTTTCGAAAATATTTTGAGGACAATCCAAAGAAGCCCGTGCATTTTAAGAGCCTTAGGTCAGTAGGATATATTTTTAACCAAGACTTTCCTGCTTGATTTAATCGGCAATGATGGTATGTAAATTATTATGATTCGAAAAGCACAAATAAGTGACATAAAAGCTATCCACAGGCTTCTTGATGAATATGGAAAAAAAGGGGAACTTCTTTCTCGACCTTTAAGTGAACTTTATGATCATCTCAGAGATTTTTCGGTATATGTAAATGATCAGGAAAATAAACTTCTGGGTTGCTGTGCTTTGCAATTTTGCTGGGAGGACTTGGCGGAAATACGATCATTAGCGGTTTATCCTGAGCACACTAATAAAAATATCGGCTCAATGCTCACAAAAGCAGTCCTTTCCGAGGCAAAATCATATAATATGAAAAAGGTATTTACTCTTACCTACCGGCCTGGATTTTTTAAGAAATACGGTTTTGTAGAAATAAACAGATCTGAGCTTCCGCTTAAAATCTGGGGAGACTGCCTGCTGTGCGTCAAGTTTCCGGATTGCGATGCAATAGCAATGATGAAGAATATAGACTTATGAATAGATAAGATTTAACGATAGCGGGGGATACTTCCACACGCCGGGTTTTGGGAGTATATGCTGCCCGCCGACCGTCAGCCAGTAAAGATCAGGGATAAACTCCCTCAGCTTACCATCATCAGGCGATCTGGCAGGGTCGGTAAATAAATAGGTGGCCTGGAAAATAAATAGACCATTCTTCCTGTTGCGGAAAACCATATAATTTTTTTTGAAAGTCTGCAGCGCAAGATTATTATCCTCTGCAGTCTGTTTCATTTCTTCCTCTGTGAGCTTTATTAAGACCGATTTAGATGTTCCCCTTTCAGAAATGCGTATAAGAGCTCTTGATTCACTGCTTCCTGCGTATATGGTTGAGATACATGGAAGCCTTTTCAAATACTGGGCCGCTACAATAGCTGCTGTTCTTCTTCCCCCGGACATTACAGGGAGCCCGTAATATCCGAAAAATTTCTTCTGTATATCTTCAGCGTATTTATCCCCTTTTTCATACAGGTCTTTTGATATATATCGAAGACTTTGGGCAAGATTCTCTGCAGCCTCAGCAATCGGCCAGTCTATTTTAACATGAAAGTGGGAAAGATCATATCGGTCCCTGGTTTTGCTGTCCGGATCCCTTTGAATAAGAAGGGCATAATCGACCGGAAGAAGAACTCTTAAAAAATTAAAAAAATGGACAGATTCTAAGTATTTTTGATTTCTGTCAAATTTACCTGAAAGAGGAAGGGCCCTGGAGGGAAGTAAATTAGCCTTTGTGGTTTTGTTAACCTCAAAGAATCTAATATATTTCTTGTAGCTTGCAGGTAGCGTATCCTCAACAAAGATTACAAGAAATGTATTCTGGCATTCGTATTCAACATCCGGTATGCGAGCGCGTGGTTTGAGTTCTCGTTTTTCAACAAAGGGATAAGGAAGTTTTTTGCTAATAAAGTTATGATAGGAATCTATTAGAGCATGCTGAATCATGAATTGATCAAGCTCATCTCTCAAAAGCTCGTAATACGAGCGTCTTAATCTGTTTGCCTGGCTAAGTTCCTCCCTTACACTCCAGAATGCAAGTTTCTTTTCCGTCGTGACAGTCAATCTTCAAGCTCCGTTGTGAACTTATAAAATCCCAAATTCTAAGCATCAAATTACAAATAAATCCCAAATTTCAATATTCAATGAAACAGGATAGTCGAGTAGGAAAT
>CBDAFK010000256.1:0-4816 GCA_965195235.1 uncultured Desulfobacterales bacterium
TCAGCGGCAATTGTAATATAGGCGCCTACCTTGTTTTCAACAGATTCGATCCGCTCCAGAACAGCCCTGATCAGCTCCTGCGATGATATTTCCCTTGCCTTTAAAAGACCGGAGGCTTCATGTATTGTAAGTTCATATAAATTCATATTTAAAGTCGCTACGCTTCAATTTTAAATGTTGAATGTTAAATTCTGAATTAAAACTTATACTCAGCGATGGCATAATTTGCAATTTTGGAATTACCTGTTTTCTATCATGTATTTCGTTTTGGTGGATTCGCTTCGCTTAGCTTTGGTGGATTCGCTTCGCTTAATCCACCCTACAAACTGTCCTCTGCCCTCTGCCCTCTGCCCTCTGCCCTCTGCCCTCTGACCTCTGCCCTCTGCCCTCTGCCCTCTGCCCTCTGCCCTCTGCCCTCTGCCCTCTGTCCTCTGTCCTCTGTCCTCTGTCCTCTGCTCTCTGACCTCTGACCTCTGACTTCTGACTTCTGACCTCTGACCTCTGACTTCTGACTTCTGACTTCTGACCTCTGACCTCTGACTTCTGACTTCTGTTTTTTTACGCGTTTATAATCTTTGGAACTATAAAATTTCCGTCCTCTTTTTCAGGGGCATTTGCAAGAGCTTTATCTGCGCCCATAGATTCTTTTACCTCATCCTCCCTGAAAGCATTAGACAAAGATATAGCATGAGAGGTCGGAATCAGGCCTTCAGTGTCAACACTGTTGAGAGTATCAACATATTCAAGTATATCGCCTATCTGATCCGCAAACCTGTCAATAGAGTCTTCATTTAGATCAAGACGGGCAAGATCTGCCGTGTAAATAACTTCGTCTTTGGTTATTTTCATAATATTTCCTTTTATTTGCTTTGAACAACTATCGGTCTATATTTATCTTTTTTCAGCCTGCTTAAAATATTGCCGGCATCTTCTCTGTTTTTAAAATCCCCTATCCTGATCCTGTGCCAAACGCCCTTCCCTGGTATCTTCGCCGAAACTGTATATGCCTGATACCCTTTTTTCTTTAACATTTCCGCCATCTCTTCGGCAACCTTCATATCTTTTAACGAGGCCACCTGAATCGTAAAGCCAGCGCCTGCCGCAGCCTTGGTCTGCTTGCTGCGTAAAGCAGGCTTTTCGACCTTTTGCGCCGGCCGGACTTTTGCCTTTTTCTGAGGTGATACTGTTTTTTTACGCTCAGGCGGCTTAATTTTATTCCGCACACTCGGTCTGTTTTCTTTCAAGGCCTCATAAAAGCCTAATTCCCTTTTAGTGCTTGCAGGGTCCCTGCCGATTTTAAACCGCTCCTGCCCCTCTTTAATAACAGCCTCTTTCAAGGCAATCAGCTCCTTTTGAAGGTTCTCAATATCAAACTTTACAGGAGCCGTCCCCCTCCCCACAAAGATGCCTAACACAAACATCCATGCGGAAGCAAAAAATATCAAACATATCCATTTCCCAGTCCCTTTATCCATCAACCAAAAGGGTCTTTTTTTCTCTCGCGTCTTTTTTGTCATTGGTTACTCGTTACTGGTTGCCCGGTTTTCAAATAAGCAGAATACCTTGACTTTAGGCACTTTAGGCACTTTATCCCTCACATCTTTTCAGGCGCGGACACGCCGAGCAGGGTGAGGCCGTTTCTAATGACCTTTTTTACAGCAACAACAAGATACAGCCGCGCGGCGGTCAATAATAGATCATCGGTTAACACCCTGTGCTTATTGTAATAGGCATGAAAAGAGGATGCAAGATTCATAAGATAAAATGTTATGCGATGAGGCTCCATAAACTCGGCGCTTAATCTTACTGTCTCCGGGTATCTGCCTAAGCTTTTAATCAGATTAATCTCCTCCGGCTCCTTCAGCATGGCGATTGCCTTCTCATCCCAGCCTGTATCCTTTATCCCTCTTTCACGCCCCTTTCTTATAATGCTCGATATTCTGGCATGAACATATTGAACATAAAAAACAGGATTCTCATTTGTCTTTTTCTTTGCAAGTTCCAGATCAAAATCAAGCGGGCTTTCATGATGACGCGTCAGAAAAATAAACCTTGCCGCATCAGAACCCACTTCACTTATTACATCGGCAAGGGTAATAAATTCACCGGCCCTTGTTGACATTGCCACAGGCTCTCCGCTCCGCAAAAGATTTACAAGCTGAACCAGGATTACATCAAACCGGTCCTTGCTGTATCCGGCCGCCTCTATCGAAGCTTTTATGCGCGGGATATAACCGTGGTGATCCGCCCCCCATATATCTATTACACGTTCAAACCCGCGGTCAAACTTGTCTTTGTGATACGCAATATCAGACGCAAAATATGTGGTCTGGCCATTATTGCGGACAACCACCCTATCCTTTTCATCTCCAAAGTCCTTTGTCTTAAACCAGTGCGCCCCGTCCTTTTCATATATAATATTCTGTTTGCGAAAATCGTTTAAAACCTTATCAACCTTGCCGGAGTCATAAAGGCTCTGCTCGCTGAACCAGTTGTCAAACTCCACGCCAAATGATTTAAGATCATCCCTGATACCGGCAATGATCTGCTTTGCGGCAAATTGCGCGCAATAAAGCACAGCTTCATCTTCCCTCTGATCAACAAGAAAGGCAGACCCTTTATCCTCCTTTATCTGCCCTGCCAGATCGCGTATGTAGTCTCCCTGATAACAGTCATCCGGAAACTCTATTTCTTCTCCCAACAACTGCCTGTATCTGAGAAAAACAGATCTCCCCAGGGTATTTATCTGCCTGCCGGAGTCATTTATATAATACTCCTTTTCAACATCATATCCGCAAAAAAGCAGAATGTTTGCTACAGCATCTCCGACCGCGGCCCCGCGTCCATGCCCCACATGCAGCGGTCCGGTTGGATTTGAGCTTACAAACTCCACCTGAGTTTTTCTTCCCCTGCCGATATTTGATGCGCCATACCTGTCATCTTCTTCATGAATCATACGCAAAACAGGATGCCAGAACACGCTGTTTATGAAAAAATTAATAAAGCCCGGCCCTGCTATCTCTGTTTTTGCGATTATTCCTTCTGGATCGTCGATATTTTTTATTATCGCCTCTGCAATCCTCTTGGGCTGCATCTTCTGAACCGATGCCATAACCATGGCAATATTAGTTGAAAAATCTCCGTGGGCTCCAATCTTAGGCGCTTCCACCTCGACATCCGGATATTTAGACGACGGCAGATCCCCTTTTTCATACGCATTTAACGCTGCTTTAAGTATCAGATTTTTTATCTTTTGCTTCATTTTTCCTCTTTATTCACCATTCACCACGCAACCTGTAACCAGATTTCATGCTCAAGTCAAGACGTTAAAAAAACGTAACTGTTCACGGTTCAGATGTTCAAGATTACCTGGTTCCCATGCTCCAGCGTGGGAACCCGTATGGTATGCATTCCCATGCTGGAGCGTGGGAACGAGAAAAAAGCTTATTTTCGATTGACACAAAAAGCTTTCCTTTTCCTGTTCTTTTGAGTAGTATAACAATTTTATCTGGTTCCCATGCTCCAGCGTGGGAACCCTGAACCTTTGAACCCTGAACCTTTGAACAGTTACAATAATAGAATATGACTGGCTCTGCACATAAACTATCTCCATACAGGGAGAAACGACGCAAGGCAAAAGAAAACAGGTGCCATTGCTGCAGCAAAAACCCGCCTTTTTGCTGGCAATGCAGATGTGGTTTCAGTATATGCCAAGACTGCATGTATGAAAATATATGGGGTATGTCATGCAACGCAATAACCTGGGAGTGTCCTGACTGCGGGAGGCAGAATGGATTCGGCAATCAGTGACTAAGGATTTTATGTAACACTTTAGCCTTTTGAAAAAAATTCTGACAGGATAACAGGATGAACAAGATTTTGCCTGCCTGTGCGTGGCACGCAGACAGGTTTCAAGTAAACAAATAAGGTTCTCAAGTTTCGCACCCTTTTTATCTATCAAATCCTCTATGCGGCAAGGGCCAAAATAAATTTTTAAAGCGAAATATTAGACCTTAAGCTTCGACAACGGCATCAATAACAAGCATTAATACAATACTTAAAACCACGTATGAGTTCAGTAAGTTATATATTCTTTGTGCCTGTCCCTGGCACAAGTTGTGGAGTGCTGGTTAAAAAAGACCTTGGAGAATTTGTCGCTGACATCATAGTAGAGGACACGATCATTTTAGAATTAAAGTCGGTAAGGCAGATCATTCAAGCCCATGAAGTTCAGTTAGTTAATTATCTTGTTGCTACGGAAAAACCTGTAGGTTTAATTATTAATTTTGGTGAACGGAAAGTCGAAATCAAACGCAAAGTAAGGGATTTTGATGAGGATTTAGTTATTTGAAAGTGCGGGGCGGGAGTGACTCGAGTTATTTGAAAGAACTTGAATAATAATTAATGGTATAATAGTATTTGTAAATCGTCATTGACACAAATATTTTGGTTGCAGCGTTAAAGTCCTGGCGCGGCGCTTCATATAAACTTGGATAAAAACATCTTGGAAAAGAAAACCAAACTCGTTGCCGACTGGCAGACTCTAATGAGAACATTTATTAACCATGAAGATGATGCCTCCAGGTCAACTCTTGTCAAATACATGGAGCAAATATTTTTCGGGCTTCATGATTTTCTTAAAAAACATGTCGGCATCACCGAAGAGGTCAGCCTCAAGGATTTATCAAAAAAATTTACCAACACCCTTATTAGCAAAAATCCTGAAAAGAAACTTGCAGATGTCATAGCAGATCTTGTCGAGAATATTGCGCCCCATGCTGTCAATGTTACCTCGCCCTATTTTGTGGGCCACATG
>CBDAFK010000257.1:0-5624 GCA_965195235.1 uncultured Desulfobacterales bacterium
ATTACAAAATATTTAGTGGGGATGTAGCTCAGTTGGGAGAGCGCGGCGTTCGCAATGCCGAGGTCAGGGGTTCGAGCCCCCTCATCTCCACCATATTAATTATATGTAACAGTTCAGGCACAAAGGCACAAAGGCACAAAGGCACAAAGGCACAAAGAAAGGATATTATTAATAGATTTTCTCGTTTCCATGCTCCAGCGTGGGGATGCATACCATACGGGTTCCCACGCTGGAGCATGGGAACCAGGCAAAAGGTCTCGAGATATGAGGGCAAAGATGAAACGTATAGCTGAAGTTGAACGAAAAACAAAAGAAACAGAGATCAATATCAAGTTGAATATAAGTGGAACAGGTAATTATGAAATTTCCTCCAGCATTCCATTCTTTGATCACATGCTTAGCCTTTTCGCTGTTCACGGATTTTTTGATGTCTCAATATTTGCCAAAGGGGACATTGAAGTTGATTTTCATCATACTGTTGAGGACATCGGGCTTGTATTAGGGGATGCTTTTCGCAAGGCTCTTGGAGATAGAAAGGGTATAAAACGGTACGGTCATGCTGTTGTGCCGATGGATGATGCCTTAACTTCCGTTACAGTCGATTTGTCAAACCGTCCTTTTCTCGTTTACAATATTCCGGATATTACGAACATCAGGGGAGGCTCTTTTGATGTTTATCTTGCAAAGGAGTTTTTCAGGGCATTTGCAAACAGGAGTGGAATGAATCTGCATATAAATGTATTTTACGGTGAAAATGAGCACCATATTATTGAATCGATTTTCAAGGCTCTTGGAAAAGCATTGGATCAGGCTACCTCTTTTGATGAACGTATAACAAATGTTCGCTCAACCAAAGGCTCCTTATAGTCGTCGAGTGGTCGAGTAGTTGACACTCGACTATTCAGCCAATTCATAATAATTCGACAGTCAAAAGTTCTCTGAAAAAGTCTTCAAGGTCCCCCTTTGAAGGGGGACCCCCCTGCCCCCTCAAGGGGGAGGAATCAGTTGTGGTTTAATTATTTCAGTATGTTACATGTTACGAAAATTTTAGGTAACTTCTCAATAAGTCTGGGTAACAGTCACTGGATAGCGCTAAAGCTTCACTACGTGCCCGGCCTTCGCCGGAATGACGATTGGGTGTAAGCTCCTGTCATTCCGGCGAAGGCCGGAATCCAGTGGATAGTCGCAACATATGATTTGTCCGCACTTATTGAGTTACAATTTTAGACTCTCAAGATAATAGGGAACGATTAAAATATGCAAAAATTAAAGGAACGATGCTTAAAGGCTTGCTTGTTTTATATCAGCCTTTTTATTATAATATTATTATTATCTGCATGTAAATCAAAGATGCCTGTTCGCGAAACAACAAATCTGCCTTCAACCAGTGGGAAACTTTTAATTTTACCATTTAAAAATTTATCAAGGATATATGGGGAAAACATTAGTCTCAGATGCCCCTTGTGCGACAAAGTTTTTATGACCGGAGAGGTAATTGATAATGCAGAGGATATTTTAACACAGAGCCTGATTTCTTTGATGGAAAGCCGTAAAGGGGTGGAATTAATTCCTTCGGGCCAGGCGCAGGGTGTCTGGTCGGAAATGTTATCAAGAGATGAAGGCAGATTGTCAGAGCGCGACCAGATAGTTGAAATAGGACGCATTCTGGGCGCAGACTTAGTTATGGCGGGATATGTTTACCGCTTCAGGGAACGAATAGGAACCAGGTATTCCGCTGATTCACCTGCTTCTGCGGCATTTGGTGTCCATCTTGTTGATGTAGCCAGCCACCGTATATTGTGGACAGGCCGTTTTGACGAGACTCAAGGTACACTTTTTGAAAATCTTTTTAAAATCGGCGCATTTTTAAAAAGAAAGGGAGCCTGGGTTACCGTTGATAAAATGGCTGTTTCCGGCCTCGAAGATATGCTTAAAACATTAGTAATCCTGAACCCTGAACCCTGAACCCTGAACCTTTGAACCCATTATGATTATAATACCTGCTGTTGATATAAAAAATGGTAGATGTGTGCGGCTCTTTCAGGGGCAGATGGATAGCGAAACTGTTTTTTCCAACGATCCGGCAGCTATGGCCAAGAGGTGGGAGGAGGAGGGGGCGGAAATCATCCATGTGATTGATCTTGACGGCGCTTTTGAGAAAAGTCCGCAGAACCTGCATTCCATAAAGAAAATAATTAAGAGTATAAAAGTACCTGTTCAGGTTGGAGGCGGAATCCGTAATATTGATACTATTAAGTTGCTTCTGGACCTTGGGGTAACAAGAGTTATTATTGGAACAGAAGCGGTTAAAAACCCTCAACTGGTAAAGGATGCATGCAGGCTATTCCCGGAACAGATAATCGTTGGAATTGACGCGCGCAATGGGCTGGTCGCAATAGAAGGTTGGGCTCAGACTACTAAAATGATGGCCGTAGACCTGGCAAAAAAATTTGAAGATTGCGGCGTAGCTGCAATAAATTTTACCGATATTCAAAGGGATGGAATGCAGACCGGTCCGAACATTATTGAAACCAGGCATCTTGCAGAGGCTGTATCTATACCTGTGATTGCTTCAGGGGGTGTTTCAACAATAGAGGATATAATAAATCTGATTCCTTTAAAGCAGGCAGGCGTTATCGGCGTAATAACCGGCAGAGCATTATACAGCGGAACCCTTAGCCTGAAAGAGGCTATTGAAGTGTCAAAAAAATATCATTAAAACCTAAATTTATCAATCATTTCCATCCTTTGTGGCTAAGCGATTACATTTTTTCTTGACAATCAAATATAAAATACTAATATTAAAAGTTTAAAAAAAATAATATCTTAATAAATGAATATCTCCATTTAGAACCTTCCAATACTACCTACTCTTCCCCGTTCAAGGGTAATGGAGGATGCATTTCTTGGCGGTTTATATCCCAGAAGAAAAAATTAATGATATTAAAAACTCGGCTGATATCGTTGATATTATATCAGAAGTGGTAGTTTTAAAGAAGTCCGGCAAAAATTTTCTTGGGCTTTGTCCGTTTCATTCAGAAAAAACCCCTTCCTTTACCGTTAGCCCGGACAAACAGATATTCTATTGCTTTGGATGTAATGCAGGAGGTAATGTTTTCAGCTTTCTTATGAAACAGCATGGCCTTTCATTTCCTGAAGCGGCAAGAATGCTGGCCAGGCGATACGGCATTGATATTCCGGTTCGAACAATGTCTTTGGAACAGAAAAGGCGAATTAGCGAAAGAGAAAGTGTGCTTGCGATAAACAGACAGGCAATGGATTTTTTCCGCTGTGCCTTGCTTGAAAATGCATCAGGGAAAAAGGCAATGGAATATCTGCTGAAACGAGGGATAAGCAGAGAAATTATCGATGATTTTAAGCTTGGATATGCGCCTGAAGGCTGGGATAATCTTGCAATTTATTTTTCAAAAAATAAACAATCAGATGGGCTTGTTGAAAAATCAGGGTTGATTATTCCAAGAAAAGGTAAAAGTGGTTTCTATGATCGTTTTAGATCACGTATCATTTTTCCGATTTTTGATGTAAGTATGCAGGTTATCGGTTTTGGCGGACGTGTGCTGGATGATTCCCTGCCGAAATATCTTAATTCTCCGGAAACACCTGTGTACAACAAGAGCCGTTCCCTCTACGGGTTGCATATGGCCAAAGGAAAATGCAGAGAAAGCGAAACTGTTTTCATTGTTGAGGGTTATTTTGATCTTTTAGCGCTTCATCAGCACGGCATTCAGAATTCAGTTGCAACCCTCGGAACGTCGTTGACTCCTGAACATGTGCAGATTCTCAGAGGATTTATCGGAAAAAGCGGTAGGGTTGTGCTTGTCTATGATTCTGACATAGCCGGAATAAAGGCTGCTCAGAGAAGTATAGAGGTGTTTGATAAAGGATATGTGGACGCCAGTATTGTTGTGTTGCCTGACGGGTATGATCCTGATTCGTATCTTTTAGAATTTGGGGCTGAGCCGTTTACAAAGCTGGCGGCAGAATCAAAAGGGGTTATTTCCTTTTTGATAGATTGCGCGGTTAAAAAGCATGGGCTTTCAACTGAAAGGAAAATACATATTATTTCTGACATGAAAGCGCCTCTATCGGCTATAAATGATAATGTCGCAAGATCATTGTATGTCAAGGAACTTGCTGAGCGCATTGGTATTGATGAAACAGCTCTTTTAGAGAAGGTGAGAGAAGTCTCTGCAAAAAGAAGCTCGGATATAGCGAAACCTGCTGCGGATTATGTGCTTCAAAAGAATGGTAACAAGCTTGAGAGGCGGATAATAGCGATGATGCTTCAATTCCCGGAAGTATTGCCCGAAGTAGATAACCGCGGAGTGCTCAATCTTTTTGAAGATAATATTTTGAAATCTATTGGACAGTTTATTTTAAAGCGCAAGAATCGCTCAGTTGAGCTGGCTTCAGAACTCATGACTATTATTGATGATAAAGATAAAAGGAGTATTATAGCATCTCTGGTAATGGTAGATGATTTGTGGGATCGCGACGGCTGTTTAAAGCTTATTGCGCAATTTGAGTCTAGTAGATATCGCCATGAGAGAAAGTTATTGCAGGAAATAAAGGATGCGGAAAAGCGCAATGACCATGAGCTGTTATTACGTTTATTGAAGAAAAAGCAAATACAGGCAAAAAAAACAAAAGAAAAAAACTTTGTAACATTTTAGCTTTTTGAAAAAAACTTAAATTTGACAGCGGTTTTTGAACCGCAGAATATCTGCCTGTGCGTTGCACGCAGACAGGTCGAACAAGGAATTATGAATGTCGAAGTAAGGTATTCTATCATTTTTACTATTATAAAAGGTGGAGCATTGCAACTCCACCATTCATCATTCGAAATTCCTTGTTCGATATTCGATATTCAAATAATGCTTTTTCGAATTAGCAGTATCTCAACGAAAACAGCCAAATTTTCAAAACACAAAATACTACAATTCAAGCCCCATCAAGCCGCAGTAAAGTGCTTCCTGCAATTCCGCCTGAATTAGAGGCGTATCCCAGAGCAAAGGCCGCACACCGCGCCATCGTTCAGTAACAAATTCTTTTAGACTTGTTAATCCTTCATCTACATGCAGTTCATCTGTATCGTAAAGATAAGCACAAGTTCTGAGTCCGCAGAAAGTACCCTGACAGGCACCCTTGCCGATCCTGCTGCGAAGTCCGATGGCCTTAAGGTCAGGTTTTCCGTTTTGTTCATGTATAGATTTTACGATACTGTCAACAACGCTTTTGGGCACCATTTCGCATTCACACAGCATAATATCTTCCGGATCATGCTGTTTCATCCACACCTTTGGGGCCAGGCCGGGTTCTGTCCATCTCGCTGCTCCGTCCGGTGGAAGCGGATCTGTTCGGGTCAGGCAGGGGCGGGAAACGCCAAGCCGATTACAGATAAGATTCGCCGTTTTTTCCGCCATTAACCTGTATGTTGTGAGTTTGCCGCCTGTGATTGAAGCAAAGTTTTCCAAACCGTCCTCTATGTGATCAAGCAATGCAAACCCCCGGCTGACACTACGATCATCGGCCCCGGACTGTGTCCCTAAAAGGGGCCTGACACCAGCATATGCACGAATAGATCGGAAGAGCGTCGTGTAGGG
>CBDAFK010000258.1:0-2017 GCA_965195235.1 uncultured Desulfobacterales bacterium
CATGCCAGTCAGCTTTACCCCACCAGTTATCATCGGCATCAGCAGCTTTGCCATGGAATGCCCCCTTCATATCGGACGGAACATTATCATAAATATTATTTTCTGAAATCACTGCCTGGCTGTTTTTAACAACAATACCACAGCCTTTGTTGTTAATTATTAAATTCCCTTTTACTGAAACCTCTCCTGCATCCTGAATCAACAGCCCTGCATTATTGTTTTTTACGCGGTTGTTTGTGATGGAAACTCTTGCCCCATCTATAATCTCAATTCCCGTAGAGCTGCTGTCGTGAATTATGCATTTTTCTATTTGTGGATTTGAAAAACCTCCGATAATTTTAATGCCGATATCATTTTTCACAAATTCGCAGTTTCTGATCTCCGGCGATGATGACTTGACTTCAACCCCTGTGGATGCATCTTTAATCCGGCAAAATGCAAGCAGATTCTTATCCCCCTTAACGCTGTCAAATGTAATCCCCTCCCAAACACTCTCCCCAACATCCTTGACCGATAAAAAGGTAATTACCTGTGTTTTGCTGCCGTTTGCAATTATCCCGCCTCTAATAATTAGGCCGCCTCCACTGGATTTAATTATTGTGCCCGGCTCGATTAAAAGAGAGCATCTTTCCGAAACAATTACTGTATCTTCAATAATATATGGGCTTGCTCCTGCGTACCATATTGTATTCTTTTCTAATTTACCTTTTACATAAGTAGGGCCCGGGGGCACAGCCGTTCCAGTAACAGGTCCTTCATTATTGCTTTTGTTCCCAGTTAGATCAATGGCAGAAATTTTATAATAACCGGTCTTTAAATTTATTGCATTTTTATCCTCAAATGTAGCAAACTCGGTTTGTCCAATTTTTTTGAAACCGCTAAGCGGAGTCTCGCTCCTGTAAACTATATACCCTGCAAGATCATCCTCTGCATTTTTATCCCAACTTAACAAAACAGTATTATCCCGGCCTGAGGCTATTACATTTTTTGGAGCATCCGGCGGAGTTGTATCAAGGGTTACGGTCCGGGTTGCATCAACCCAGCTTGTTGTATTACCTGCATCATCGGATAAATACCCTGTAACAACAATATCCTTTATATTGTCTCCCGGCACTACCCGGTAAGACCCTATATATCCCCCGGGTTCAACCTCTTCCATGTCAATACCTTTTTTAAAACCGCTCATATCAAACCACGCCTGCATTCCTGGATCACCTTTTAATGCCACCTTAATTATATCGCCGGCTTTCCTGGGTTCTCCTTTTGAATCCTGTGCCAGCATCTCAATACGCGGCTTTCGGAGCGCTTCGGCATATTTTACCGCAGGAATCGTCTTGACCATATCTCTGAAAAGATCGTCGCATGCTCTAAGCAGTTGTATATCTCTTACATTCATGGCAGCAGCAATAATTGAAGCAACAATGCCGACAGGGGTAGTGGAAATGCCGCCTTCATGTATGCGTGCTACATGCTTGCCTGACCACAGAAAATGTCCCTCGGTGTCGTATATCTTTATTTCAGCTCCCACTGAGACCTGAGAATAAATACCGGCAAAAAGTTTATCAAAATTTGAAATAGTACCGAAAATAACAGCATCTACGTTCAGGATTTCCTTAAGTTTTTCAGGCGGTGTTTTGTATATGTCAGCAGGATCGGAAAGTCCCATCTTTCTGAGCAGGTGGTCGACACGGAAGAGTTCCATATCTTTATATGGCAGGGAGCTGAAATGGTTATAAAAACCTCTGCGCACAATTTCAGTTCCCTTTTGGCTTTTTGATTCATCAATAAATGGAAGAATAGCAACAGTCCGCGGCATATGCTTTTCCATGTATGGATCAACCTTATAAGTTCCCTTAAAGGCTATTTTAATATCGGAAATAATCGCAGTTTTTTTGCCGGAAACCACGCAACCGGCAAGATAAAGGCTTGCAAACAGAATGATCAGCAACAAAGATCTTGTTGTTATGCAATGTTTTCTTTTCATAATTTAACAGCCTTACATAAAAACCATTTTTAC
>CBDAFK010000259.1:0-6023 GCA_965195235.1 uncultured Desulfobacterales bacterium
GTAGATGTGGACACGAGCATTCTTGAAGAGCGGGTAAGAAAGTTGCTTCAAGACCGCAGCCTTTTGGAAAAATACAAGGAGAATCAAAAGCACGAGAAGAAACTTCTGGCAACGATCAAAGAGCTTGAAAGAGAAAATCAAGAACTAAAAACCCTGCCGGCAAAAGAACAGAAAAAGAAAAAGGAAATACTAAAAAACCAGTTCAGAGAAGCAACGCAAAGCTTGACCGCTTCTGAATTAATGAACAAAGCCTTGGCTTTTTGGGAAAACGGAAAATACACAGATCCAGACAAGGCATTGGAGTATTTAAACAAGGCAATTAGTCTGGATTCAAATTACGCTGATGCCTATGTCAATCGAGGGGTAGCCTGGGCTCACAAGGGCAATCATGATCAAGCTATATCGGATTGCAACAAAGCAATTGAATTAAATCCAAGATTAGCTGCTGCCTATAACAACCGAGGGCTTGCCTGGAATGCCAAAGACAATCGTGATCGAGCTATATCGGATTATAACAAAGCCCTTGAATTAGACCCAGGAGGCGCTGCTGCCTATAATAACCGAGGGCTCGCATGGGGGGAAAAGGGCAATTATGATCGCGCTATATCGGATTATAACAAAGCCATTGAATTAAACTCAGGATTAGCTGCTGTCTATAACAACCGAGGAAACGCGTGGGCAAACAAAAGCAATTATGATCGCGCTATATCGGATTATAACAAAGCCATTGAATTAAACCCGGGATTAGCTAAAACCTATATCTTCCGAGGGAACGCCTGGGCAGACAAAGGCAATTATGATCTATCTATATTGGATTATAATAAAGCCATTGAATTGAATCCAGGATATGCTGAAGCCTATTACAACCGAGGGATCGCCTGGAATATCAAAGGCAATTATGACCGTGCCATATCGGATTTTAGCAAAGCCATAGAATTAAACCCAGAATTCGCTGGTGCCTATTACAACCGAGGACTCGCCTGGAATATCAAAGGCAATTATGATCCGGCTATATTGGATTATAACAAAGCCATTGAATTAAACCCGGGATTAGCTAAAACCTATATCTTCCGAGGGAACGCCTGGGCAGACAAAGGCAATTATGATCTATCTATATTGGATTATAATAAAGCCATTGAATTGAATCCAAGACTCGCTGATGCCTATGTCGGCAGAGGTAACGCCTGGTATGACAAAGGCAATTATGACCGAGCCATATCGGATTTTAATAAAGCCATTGAATTAAACCCGGGATACGCTGATGCCTATATCAATCGAGGGATCGCTTGGCATTTCAAAAGCAATTATGATCGAGCTATATCAGATTTTAACAAAGTCATTGAATTAAACCCAAGAAATGCTGATGCCTATAACAACCGAGGGTTCGCGTGGGCAAACAAAAGCAATTATGATCGAGCTATATTGGATTATAACAAAGCCATTGAATTAAACTCAGGATTAGCTACTGCCTATATCAATCGAGGGCTTGCCTGGAATGCCAAAGGCAATTATAATCCGGCTATATTGGATTATAACAAAGCCATTGAATTAAACTCAAGATACGCTAATGCCTATTACAACCGAGGAAACTCCTGGGCTGACAAAGGCAATTATGACCAGGCTGTATCGGATTTTAATAATTATCTAAAAATAAATGGCAACAAAGACGGGGATGCCGATCAGGTAAGACAAAAAATAAGAAGTTTAGGATATACTCCAAAATATTGAAGTTCACATAACCTTAAATCCAAGACGGCAGAAATTTTCAATTGAGATACGCAACTGTAGGAGCGTTTTGGAGGAGGCTAATGCCATTTCTTCAGCAATTGTTCGAATGTACAGAATGCGGCACAGTGCTCGACACCGACGAAGAGAGGGGGTTGTTGTTACCCTGCAGGCAGTGTGGCGCCACTTCCTCGAAACCTATCACCGACCTGAAGGAAACATTGGTACTAAAAATCAAACCAGCAGGAGCCTCGGGTGACCCAGATTTAACCATAAAAATTGCTGATGATTTGTATAAGAAAACAAACGAATGGCGGCAATTAAAAATGTCGATAGACAAAAAAAGCGACACATATGAGAAAACGGTTATCAATCCGGAAACAGATGAGGTGCTTTACCACAACAGAGAACCGTTGAGCCGTCATACAGGGCGAGGATCTGCAAACCACAAAATAAAAGGCATCTTGGACAATGACAAACGCTAAGCAAGGGCTGGATACGATGCGGAGAAGCGCGCGGTTTTATTTTCAGGCTCTCAGGCAGCGCGGCTCAGCCCTAATGTTCGTAATTTGAAAAAGGAATTTTATTATGGCAGGATGGATAACTATTGGTATCAGTGCGCTTGCAGCATATTCATTTTATCGAATTGACCAAACTTTTTTGATGATATTGTCAATTGCTAATGCTGGGTTGAGCTTCTGGTCTTTTGGTGTAATGCATAATTACGCTTCAGACGCCAGTAAATCAAAGGCTGAAATTCTCAGAGAGAACATGCGTCTTGAAGGACGTTTAGACGAGCAGGCAGAAGAAAGGCTAAATAAGCTTGCCAGGCGTATAAATCCAAGCGCCGCTCCAAACTGGGCTACTTCTATAAATATGGTATCATCTGTCATAGCTGTTGGATTGATCATAATTTTTTTCATCATGAAGTGAAAAATCGCTAACCAACGCCATGCTCTTAGTTAGGCAGGGTCGTGCGGTTTGAGTTTTTTACCAGTTTTTATGTTTACTTGCCATTTACAAAGGCATGTTTCCCTTGCCAAGTGGTGATGGCGGTTAGGTTTCAAGAAACGATTCATCTTTAAAGTATGAAACAAGAATATATAAATCGTCTACCTCAAGATATTTGCCTATTAGTGCAAGAAATTGAGTACCATATCGATAGTGAAATATATGTGAAGGTTGATGAGTCAAGGCCTCAAATATTAGCTTGTGAAGTGGACAAACATGGGGCCACAATTTTAACCCCTATGTGTGACCATTTCCCTGAGGAATCCGTACTTCATGAGCTACTTCATATTCGTAGATTCTGCGTGAATAACGTACCTCGTATAGTCGTTTGTGATAGTTTTCAGAATTGGACTCCAGAATTAGAAACTGATTTAACACATCTTGATAACAACTTAGAGCATTTAATTATTGTTCCAGAAGAAATCGAATATAGACCTGATCGCAAGGAATATTGGAAAACCCGTATTTGCAATAAGATAGAGACATTCGATTTATCAAATCGAAATAATCAGAATCAAGCGTTTGATGCTCTAATTTATTGGGTATTTATTCATCATATTTTTAAGGAGGATGATTTAATTAAAAAAATAGATGAAATTACGTCTCTTGATGTTAAAAAACTTGCACAAGAGTTTCATAATGAAATTATCCCTTATTTATATTCTAAGGGAAAGCTAGTTAAAGTTTGTTTTAAGTATATTAATATCTCAGATCAAGCCGTGTGTCTTGAGTACATAGATTGTAAAAACAATAGCAGCAACAAAAACTCTCTATCTAATGTACAATTATGACAGAACCTAACCCTTCAGTTAACCGGAGCGGAGTCATAGAAGCGCTCCGCTAAAATTATTCCGGTCCGTGGCTGCATACCGCGCTCGCTTACTTTAATCGTTGGCGATAGGAGATAGACCTTACAGATGTGTGCGAAACTAGTTATATTCGGTGCAGGCGCTATCCATGGTTCAAATGGCTCAAGTACTACTCCTCCGCTCTGGAAAATGGGGTCTACTATTGAGCAGTATCTGCAAGAATCGTCATAAATAAAAGGAGTCCACATTGTGAACGAAGCCCTTTTTAATTGGAGTAAATGGTTACCGATATTGATTTCAGGCGCTGCTCTTGCCGTTGGCGTAATAGCCCTCTGTTGGAATATCATTTCTGAACGGGTGAGAAGCAAGGCACAAATCGAAGTGTGGCAGAGAAATGCCTTTTATCATGACAGCAATGATGACCGAACGAAAATCACTTTACTCTTCAGGAATCTTAGCCATCGTCCTACAGCAATAGTTGACATATATGCCCGAGAGGATGAAAGTATTCTGGAAGGTCGTGGATACAAAGAGCAGATAGATTTACCGATCAAAATTGACCCTTGGGGTGTGATAGAAGTTGAGTTTACAATAGAGCGGAACGACGAAAAGCGAATGAATAATATCTTGGTCCGGGATATCGAAGACAATGAAATCGTTGTTATTCGCGGAACTGGCCAAAAGTGGGCCAAGGCAAAATCGAAGAGCAGATAACATACTAAACTATTACCAGAAAGTCCGCCAGGAGGTAAAAAAACGTGCCGAGATTATTTTGTTATGTTTTATTCATCATTCTGCTTATTCCTTTACTTTCTGACGCTGAAACGATCGATGTCCAGATCAAAGGGATCGATGATGGTGTAAAAACATCAAAACAGCAGGATTATAAAGAAGCTGTTCTTTTTGCCAAACGTGAGGCCATTGAAAGGGCAGGGATAAAAATTAAATCGATTACAACAGTAAAAGATTTGATGGTTGAATCAGATTACATTGAAACTCAGGCCGAAGCGGTATTACTTCCCGGATGCACTATAGTGGATATGGGCTATTCCGCTGATGGGACATATCAAGTTGTTCTTATTGGAAAAGTTAAAACGAAACAGGACCTTTTTGATGGTTTTGTTATTAAGGATCTTTGTCTTGATACCTTAGCGTGGGGGATGTCAGCAAATGAAGTGAAGCCAAAGATGGATAGACACGTTGACTTTACTAAGAAAAAAGGCATGCTGGCAGAATTAAATGTGTTAGAGTTAGTTTTAAATCCTGAATTAGATTGGCGTTCTACTGAAGATAGAAGAAAACATACTGAGGAGTTTTTAGCAAAAGGGAAGAAGGAACAAATAGTTTATAAAACCTCCGATCCTCAACCAGCTAATTTGTATTGGATAACAAAAACATTTGAATTGCATTTTTTGAATAATTCTTTGCATAAGATTGTTAAACATTTGTCTATTGAAATCGATGATAAAGAATATGAGAAATCTATGATGGCATATTTTGTGGGGACAAAAGAGGAGGTGTTGACTTTAAAATATAATGAATGCTTAAAGGAATTTAAGCTTAAATATGGTTCGCCTGCTTACCAAGATTTATACGAAGCAGGTTGGACAACAAAGCAATACATAGTTACGCTTTCAAAAGACATATATATTCCCGAACGGTCTAAAATTGAAGGTTATATAGGCAAAAAGGCGGAATGGAGAGTTAACATTATTTATAAACCCCAAGGAAAACATGATTAATTTCATTTTATAAGGCCCCTGAAATAGAGAGATGGTTCAGCTTTTATTCAGATATGGACAGAGGCGAAATAGGGGACGTTCGTTCCGAGCGTTCTTGACGGAGAGATAGGGGACGTTCGTTCCGAGCGTTCTTGACGGGAAAGTAGAAGGGGGCCGTTCGTGCAGAGTGTGCGCAGGGCTTGCCGATTAGGACCAAATCGCTTATGTGTTGCAGGAAATGTTTCATGGTGATAAAAATTTGAGATAGACGCTATGGCTGAAAGACTTTAGGTAAGTTCGGAACGAACATCCCTTGTTTCGCAGAAAGTGGCATCATGGCAAAAACAGCCTGCACAGTTCCCATTACACAAATAATCCTGGATGAGGAAATATATCCGAGAAGCAATGTTTATCCAAAACGCGTCTCGATGTTTGCCGAAAACATGCGCGATGGTTTTGAGATTGATCCCATCGAGGTGCAGATTCATCCGGAATATGATGATAAATACCGCATTCTGGACGGTGCCCATCGCTGGCATGCATACAAGGAGATCGGCGCAACCGAAATACCTGTTCACATTATAACGCTGGATGGTTTGGATCCCCTCCTCTATGCGGCTAAAAAAGCCATCGGCCCTCTCCAGTTAACTGAAGATGAAGCCAGAACGACGGCCCGACGGAGATCGGAAGAGCACACGTCTGAACTCCAGTCACATGTCAGAATCTCGTATGCCGTCTTCTGCTTGAAAAAAAAAAA
>CBDAFK010000260.1:0-2746 GCA_965195235.1 uncultured Desulfobacterales bacterium
GAAGACTGGTCCTGATCAGGAAAAGGCAATAAAAAAAATCCTTAGCGCCTGCCCCGTAGCTCCGGCAGATGGTACTGGGGTCCTTCGCGCCTTAGCGGTTCAGGATGCAATAAGGTCAGAAGGTAACAACGTCCCCCATTACAAAATTTAAAGGACCTGATTGTTGAGTTGCGCGGCCAAAGTGTTTTGCTGGATGCTGATGTTGCCGAAATATACGGCGTCGAGACAAAACGCATAAATGAGGCCGTAAAGAATAATCCTGACAAGTTTCCTGACGGATACATCATTGAACTGGATAAGCCAGAGTGGGATGGATTGAAGTCGAAATTTTCGACTTCAATAAAAGGCGGTAAAGTTAAGCTACCGAGTGCTTTTCCTGAAAAAGGCTTGTATATGCTGGCCACCATCCTTAAAAGTCCGCAGGCAGTACAGGCCACCCTGGCGATCATTGAAACTTTTTCAAAAATCAGGCGGCTATCAAGAAACATTCAGGAGTTATCGATTGTTCAAGATAAAGCTGATCAGAAGGCGCTCATGCAGAGAAGCGGAGAGATGATTACTGAACTCCTGGATGACGACCTGCAAACAACCGACACAGAAACATCGATAGAATTGAACTTCGCTGTTTTGAAGTTTAAGCACACGATAAAAAAGAAAAATAAATGAGAACTATATGCATTGTAACCGGAACCCGCGCCGAATACGGCCTGCTCTATTGGTTGATGAAGGAGATCCAAAGCCAAATAGTGGAATAGTGGCAACGTCCCCTAAGGATAATGCTGTATGGGCAGGTAATCCAGTAGCTTTTTGCGACAAGGAGGGCTTAAGATGAAGTTAACAAAAACAGTTCCTGATAATGACCTTATGAAAAAGGGGATAGAAATACTTTTTCGGGAACTTGGAAATGTAGATGCCATCCGGTTTTTATCTATACCGCGAAAAAAACGGGTTGAAAGTGTAAAACGGCATAGAGACTGGCAGCGGACATTGGACAAGGATGCCTTTTTTGATGAAATATTTGGTGATCATAAACAGGGAATTTCTTAAAACCGTTATCCTATGCCACGCCAAGCAAGACTTGATGCTCCCGGTGTCCTTCAACGATGAGGTTTATTAAATGGAATATCTTTCATAAGGTCAGAAGGTAACAACGTCCCCCATTATTTTCCATTATTTTTCCGACAGACAACGATTTTGAGGAAATGATCTGGCGGCAAGGGAAGTCACATTGTGGCGTCTTACGTTTGGAGAATCTGCCACGATCTCAGAGAATAGTGCTTTTGCGCGATGTACTTGATCGTCATAGCCGGGATTTGGAATCCGGAGCCATTGTCATTGCATTAAGAACGAAATTTCGTGTCCGGAAGACACAGCAAAAAAACAATCCAAACAATCCTGTTCATCCTGCTTGCCCGCCTCTGGAGGGTCCAGATAAAATAAACCAATAAACCAATTGGCGTCCTCGAGGGCATGACATTAAACCCTCTCAAAGAGAGCCGGAAATGTATCAAAAACTAATAAACTAACAACGCCCCCCCTATTTGCTCAACGTCCCCCCCTATTTGCTCGAACGTCCAGTAAGTTTCTGCTCTGGGTGTTAAACGAATGAGTGTTCACGAGGCCGTAACAAGGGGTAAGACACTATGTGCCGAGTACGCCCTTCTGGGGCAGAAACGTGAATAACCTTACAAACCTGGCAACGTCCCCATTATCAAACATGACGAGAATAGTGGAATAGTGGCAAAGTCCCCTATCCCGCACTTTTTTCTTTTCGCAGGGAAAGGAAAAATCTTTCTTGACTGAAATGGAGATTTGAAAGTAAAGTTGCAAATAAACTAAATAGCAAACCACGTTATTATTTGACCATTAAGATTATATGGAGGCATTCAATGGCGATTACAGTCAAAAGTAAAATAGAAAAGGGTTGGATTCGTCTCCCGAAAAAAGTGAGTCTTCAAGACGGGACACGGGTTATTATAAAGATCGAGCCTATACTAAAGACCAAAGAAAAACAAAAGATCATTGCAGAGTTATCTGGGGCCTGGTCTGATGACCCAACCATCATACCCATTTTTGAGGAATTAGAGCAGGAACGACATCGATATCTCGGTCGAGAGGTCAATTTCGAATGATCTTGCTGGATACCAATGTAGTTATTGCCTTTTTCAATGGTAATAAGTCAGTATTAAAAAAAATAAGCGAGCAGATTGACAGTATCGCTTTGAGTGTTTTAGTCATATCTGAATTGGATTATGGCGCAAAGGCATCTCAGAAGGCCAAAGAAAATCTGAAAAAGTTGTATAGATTCGTAGATATTGTTCAGGTAGTTCCTTTTGATCTTGAATGCGCTAAGATTTTTGGAACCATAAAAAGTAAACTTCGAAAGCTGGGCAAGCCCACGGGTGAGATGGATGCACTGATTGCAGCCACTGCAATGACACACAAGGCTGTTATAGTCACAGGCAACAGAAAACATTGAGGGTTTGAAAGTTGAAACTTGGCCAACCTGCTGACACTTTCTGTATATAATCTGAACGAACCAAACGAACATAACGATCACCTGATTGAGTTACTGATTTACCAATGGGCATCTCCCCACGTCCCGAATAGTTAATATTTAAGATGTGACCCCGTTGCTCTAAAAGCCATTGCAAGAATTGAAAGAATTGAGTATTGTATAGAGGTGATGCGCGACATAAAGGTAAAAGGAAAGAGCATGCATTGGAAACCGATCAAGAAATCCTGT
>CBDAFK010000261.1:0-7983 GCA_965195235.1 uncultured Desulfobacterales bacterium
CGCTGACCCCTTTGTTATTCTGACTGAACGCCATAATGTTATCCTTATATGAATTCAGGATGTCCGGGGTGTTGTCGGTTGAACCGTCATCTATAACAATCAGTTCAAAATCTTTGAAATTTTGGGCCAGGACCGAATCAATTGCCTCTTTAAGTATCCAGCCGCGGTTGAAAGTCGGAATGATTACACTTACAAGTGGATTTTCTCTTTTTTTGTTCATTTACAAAATCCATATCATAGGCTACAAAAAATATAATAAGTGAACAGTGAACAGTGAACAGTGAACAGTTATCATTTATGGCTTAATAACTCAAGTTTCGCACCCATTTTATTTGTCAAAAGTTTTCAGCCGCAAAGGCAATTGCAGGGAATTTATTAAATGCATAACATAAAAGAGCTTACGTTGCTTATGAAGGAGCTTGAAGACCAGCTCTCAATCTGCACGCGTTGCGGGATGTGTCAGGCAGTATGCCCGGTCTTTGCGGAAACAGGCCATGAAGCCGATGTGGCTCGCGGAAAACTGGCGCTTCTTGACGGACTTGCGCATGAAATGTTCAAAGATCCAAAAGGTGTTTACAAACGCCTGACACGTTGCCTTCTTTGCGGCTCCTGTGAGGAAATCTGCCCAAGCCAGGTAAGTGTCCTGGAAATCTTCTTTAAAGCCCGTATGATCCTTACATCTTTTATGGGGCTTTCTTCAGCGCAAAAGCTGATATTAAGAGGTGTGCTGGCCCGTCCTGAAACCTTTAACCGCTTTTTAGAATGGTCTATATGGGCTCAAAAACTTTTTAGTAAACCGGCAGACAAACTTCTTGGGACCTCTTGCGCAAGGTTTATCTCACCTTTGCTAAGAAATCGTCACTTTATGCCCCTTGCAGGCAAACCGTTTCACAGATTACTGCCGGCTCAGCGCAGAGGATCAGGCCGTTCAGGCATTGAGGTGGGATTTTTTGTCGGCTGCCTTACAGACAAAATCTTTCCAGGAGTTGCTAAGGCTGTTTGCGATGTTATGGATTATCATGGAGTGGGCATCTTTATACCGGAAGGTCAAGGTTGCTGCGGCCTTCCGGCCCTGACTTCAGGTGACGCAGATACTTTTAAGAGCCTAATTAACTTAAATCTCGAAATATTTGAGAAACAAGAGTTTGATTATCTAATTACACCGTGCGCTACCTGCGGTTATACGATAAAAAAGCTATGGCCCATGATGTTTCACAAAGAAGGGTCTGATCTCAAGGACAGGGTCGAGAAAATGGCGGATAAAACCATGGATATTAGTCAATTTCTTGTGTCAAAAGTCGGCATTAAAACCGGAGAGATTAATAGCAATCAATCTATTGTAATAACCTATCACGACCCGTGCCATCTTTCAAAATCTCTTGGAGTACGGGCCGAACCCAGGGCGCTTATTAAGGCCAATCCTCGATACTGTTTGCGAGAGATGCCCGAAGCAGACAGGTGTTGCGGGTTTGGCGGAAGCTTTAATTTGCAGCACTATGCTATCTCATCTCAAATCGGAAAACGGAAGCTAACAAACATTTTAAGCACTAAATGTTCGATAGTCGCTACCGGATGCCCTGCCTGCATGATCCAGATTTCAGACATGCTTTCCAGGTCCCAAAGCAAAGTCCTTGTTAAACATCCCGTAGAAATCTACGCTGAGACACTAAATTAAACTGCAAAAGCGACCATATTCCTCGTAGCTTGTCGAGGCAAAAGCGAAACAAAAATCTCATCTGTTCTAATGAGTCAACCATCCACCATCTACAACTAAAGTATGGCCTGTGATAAAATTTGAATCATTTGACGCCAAAAAGATTACTGCCTTTCCTATTTCTTCAGGATTGCCCATTCTACCGAGAGGAGTATTTGCTAACAAAACTTCTTTTGTTTTTTTGTCCTTTAACATATCTTCAGTCATCTTTGTGGCAATTACACCCGGCGCTACTACATTAACATTAATATTGTGAGGAGATAGTTCCATTGCAAGCTCTTTCGTTAAGTTTATAATTCCCGCTTTGGAAGCACAATAAGCAGAGCTGTTCATAAATCCTACTTCTCCTGCTATAGAAGCTATTGAAATTATTTTCCCACCTTTCTGTTTAACCATCTGCTTTGCCACAGCATTTGCGCAGAGAAATACTCCCTTTAAGTTTATATCCAAGACAAAATCCCAATTCTTTTCTGTCATCTGGACAAAAGGTTTCATTAAAAAAACACCAGCATTATTAACAAGAATATCTATTCTCTTAAATTTTTGTATAGTCTTTTTTACCATGGCATCTACATCTCTTTTTTTGGAAACATCACATTTTACAGCAATCGCATCTGAACCAGTCTTTTTTATTTCATCACAAACATTTTGACATTCTTTTAAATCAATGTCAGAAACAACTACTTTAGCTCCTTCTTTTGCCAGCTCTAATGTTATAGATCTACCAATACCTCTTCTTGAACCTGTAACAATAGCAATTTTGTTTTTTAGTTTCATAATATTACACCTCCTTTCTTTTTATATAGTTTATTCGACGTTTAAATATTTTACTAAACGTTTTGATTTTTTCAAGGCGGTTTTTCGAATTGCACATAACGTTCCGCGGATAAAAGAAGTTGCCGAAGGCAATTTAGGGGAATCTTTGATTTTCCTTTTATCTGCTGTTGTGCGAGTCCCTCTGCCCGAATCCGAGTTTCTCTTTTATTCCTTCTGTTTATGTGAAACACTCTTTTATGTTCAGATTCATTTTCTTGATAGAGCAAAACAGCGGATTATATGTGGAAGTCAACAATAAAACCTCCAAGCTCAACCCTAAACTTCCACCACAATTAGTTGTAAATGTTAAGGCGATGTAACATGAACTTCAGAGGGGCTTCCGTTCGAACCTGTGGGGTCAGGTCTGCCTTTGACCCTTACTGATATTGTTTTGTTTTTTCCATATCTGATTTTTAATTTTTCTGCTTGTAAATCCGTTTTCAGGCATTGCCTTTCCTCTTGACAATACGCGGCATGTCGTCTTAAAAAAATAGAGTAAACGTAAATTAGCAGGATGTCTTTCCCCCTATTTACATTAGAAGCCTGCCGGAAAATTCTGATCCTACTGCAAAAGTGTGAGAAGTAAGCATAATTTAGTGACAAGCTTCCATGTGTTTCAAACATCCAAAAAGGAGAAATATTATGCGATCAAGGAATTTGACCTTTAATAAAACCGGCTGTTTTATAAATATCTTTGCAGGAATTTTTGCAACACTTGCTCTATTTGGATTTGTCATGTTTGCATCCGGGTGCAAAGATAAGACGGAAACACAAAAAAACGAATCTCCTGTAGCAGGTAACGTTGCGGTTTCAAAGAGTAATGTTACAATTTCAAAAATTAAAGAAAATTTCGAGATTCCGAATATTCAAAATCCTGTATTAAAAAGTACGATTATAGAATTTCAAGATGTAAAAGACTATACGTATCTCCATCTCAAAGATTCTACTGGTCGGATATGGGCTGCTATTCCGAAAACACCTGTTGAGACTGGAAAAGAAATAGAGCTTTTCAATATCATGGTGATGAAGGATTTCCAAAGCAAAACACTTGGTAAGACATTTGACATCATCTTGTTTGGACTCCCTTCAATAAAGGGTCAGGCAATAAAAAATCAGACACACCCAAAAATGCCCGGCAAAACGATGCCTGGAATGCCGCCAGGTAGTATGCCTCAAGGATCAACGCCAAATGGCATGGGAGCCAGTCAACCAAAAATAATTCTTAAGGAGATAAAGCTAAGCAAAGCAACCGGCAAGGATGCCTATAGCATAGAAGAGGTTTACTCTCAAAAGAAAGAGCTGTCGAAAAAGACAGTCACGGTACATGCAAAGATCGTGAAATTTCTACCCGGTATTATGGGAAAAAACTGGGTCCATATACAGGACGGAACCGGAAGCGTAGAAACCAAAACCTACGATATTACTGTAAGTACTCTCGACACTGCGGAAGTTGGCGATGAGATTATTGTTCACGGAACTCTTGCGATTAACAAAAATCTTGGCTCCATGCATTCTTTTGCCGTAATTATTGAAGATGCTTCTTTGACTAAAGTTAAATAAATCAGGCCATTCAGAGGAGTTTATTCATGCATTTGAGCAAGGTAATAATTGACCAGAACCGATTTCCGACAAAAGATGCATATCCATTTAATCTTCCTGTATTGCAGCATACAAACGTGCTTGAATTGTCCAGCCCAATCACTGTGTTTACCGGCGAAAATGGTACCGGTAAATCAACTCTGCTTCAAGCGCTGTGCCGTAAATGCAATATTCATATCTGGGAGGGCATGCCTCGGACAAAATATAAGTTCAACCGTTACGAGAACATGCTGCAGCATGTTCTGGATATACAATGGGTCGATGGTCCAGTACCAGGATCATTTTTTTCTCCCGAGTTATTTCGTAATTTTTCGCAGCTTGTAGATGAGTGGGCTGTCACCAGCCCAGGCATATTGGAGTATTTTGGCGGGAAATCACTTACAGACAAATCGCATGGACAAGCATGCATGGCATATTTTAAATCAAGATATAAGGTTAAAGGGCTGCACTTTATGGATGAACCTGAGGCTGCACTGTCACCAAAAACGCAATTGGATTTATTAGATGTACTGATAAAAATGAGTGTTGACGGACAAGCACAGTTTATTATTTCAACTCATTCACCGATACTTATGTCTTGGAGACAGGCTGCGCTTTACAATTTTGATAATAATTCAATTAATCGCATTTCATACAAAGAGACTCAGCATTATAAAATTTATAATAAATTTTTCAGCGCTTTATAACAAAAAGCATGGCGTTTTTAAGTGATTCTGAATTAAACCGCAAAAGCGAGCGCATTCCCCGCAGTTTATAAGTTTATATCATCAAGAAGTGAATATTAATTTTTCTTTTACAATTTTCTTCCTGCTTTTACACAAACTCCGAAAGAAACAGGCGGGCTGAACATATCCTGATACCTTCCTTAGGTAATTGAAAAGAAGCATCCATTAAGACAAATCTGTTTCCCTTGACAATATGGGATAAATATAATACATTGCAATTCAATGGGATGCTATAATCAGGAGGTTATATGAGCAGAGTTCAAACCGTGCAAAAAAGCTTGAGAATACCCCGAGAAATTTTTGATGATATTGAAAAAATTGCCAGTGAAAGCGGACGTGAATTTTCAGCCATAGCCAAGGATCTCCTTGCAGAAGCCGTAAAAATGCGCCGCTGTCCCGGCATTGTTTTTGTAAATGGCGTGAGAGGAAGAAAAGCCAAAATAGCAGGAACCGGCCTTGATGTTTGGGAAATTATAGCAACATATATAAGCGTTAATAATAAGTTCCCTCGCCTTCGTAAAGCATATCACTGGCTTTCCGATCAGCAATTGAAAGCTGCAATCGGCTATTATACTGCTTATCGTGATGAGATTGACCGTCTGATTGAACAAAATGAGTCATGGAGCAGCAAAACTGTTGTCGATCATTATCCTTTTCTTGATCCTTTTCTTGATCAGGGCGATATATGAAATATTACCTCGATGAAGATCTAAGCCCAAAGATAGCTGAAATACTGCGGAAACAGAATGTCGACTGTATCAGTGTGCATGAAGTCAGTATGGTTCAGGCATCTGATTTGGAGCAGCTAATAATGGCTGCCAAAAAAAAGCGATGTTTTGTTACAAAAAACAGAGATGATTTTATTCGTTTGACTGTACAGTTTTTTAATGACCACATACCCCATTATGGGGTGCTGATCATTCCATATACAATTCCAGGTGATCAATTTGCCAATATCGCCGATAAACTTGTTAATTACGCTAATAAGCACCCTGAAGGAATGATGCCTTATACTGTTGACTTCCTGTCTTGAGACCTTTGCAAAACACCCCCCTTTACTTGCGGACTTGCGCCCATTTGCAAATCAGTCATCGGCTTAGGATAAGGAAAACAAGGGATGCCTATCGAAAGATCCGTCGATTTTTTAATAGTTGAGGATAGAGGATTATGGTCGGGCTATGAAATTGCGAGGAAATTATACAGGAAGCTTTTATGGGGAAATTGTATAAAGATTCAAAGGTTGAATTAACAAGGTTTACCGCAGCACACTATGATTTTATCATGAATTTGATGAGTCTTGGCTGCTATGCTCATTTTATAAAAGAAGCGGTTTCTCTGATGCATATACGACCAGAGGATAAGATTATTGACTTGGGATGTGGTACAGGAAGAAATGCTTGCCTGATGGTATCATACCTTTCTGAAAAGGGCAGATTATTAGGTATGGATATCTCTGATGAGATGGAAAAACAATTTTGTTCCCGCTTCAAAGAAGTCACAAATGTTTCTTTTCTTAAGCAGCGGATTGACCAGCCGTTTGAACCTGCAGAAACGTTTGACAAGGCATTTATCTCATTTGTTATACATGGGTTTCCTCACGAGGTAAGAGAAAAAACCATTCAGAATGTTACTGATCATCTCAAGCCAGGGGGTAAATTTTTCATTTTAGATTATAACGAATTTTCACTGCAGGATATGCCCCTGTGTTTACGTGTTCCTTTCAAGATCATCGAATGCCCCCATGCATTTGATTTCATAAAAAGGGACTGGAAAAAAATCCTCAGCGATTTCGGGTTCCAGACCTTTCATGAACATCTGTTCTTCTGGAATTATGTAAGGTTGTTTGTGGCATCTTTAGAGCCCGGGAGCAAACCTTGATGGAGAGGATAGGAGGCGTCATGGGTGACTTTCGCAGGATCAAGTTGCAGGTTCTGGCCGTGCTTAAGGCACCTGACTGGGAGAAGGGAATTGAGTCCCTGGTTGACATTCCGTCCCGGAAGATAATCGGCCCCCTGTTTTCGCTCCTGCTGCACCCGCCTGAAATTAAATGGCATGCTGTCACGGCTTTTGGCGTGGTCGTGCCCAGGATGGCGGAACAAGACATAAATGACGCCCTGACCGTGATGCGCCGGTTCACTTGGAACATGCAGAGAAATTCCTCCAATTCCGGGTGGGGGATGTCCGAATCCATGGGCGAGGTCATGGCTCAAAGCGAACGCCTCGCTAAAAGATTCCATAAACAGCTCATATCCTACATCCAGAACCCCGACTGTTTTGGCTCCGGTAACAATTACATAGAACACCCGCAGCTTCGGCAGATGGCATACTGGGGTCTGGGAAGGCTTTCCGAGGCACGGCCCAAATTTACGGCCAAAGCCGTGCCCGACCTGCTTCAAGCCCTGCCCGGGGAAGGGGACGCATCAAAAGCGTTTATCTGCTGGACCCTTGGATCACTGAGGGCAAAAGAGGCCCAAAGCGCCATGGAAGAACTCATTGACTCCACAAGCGAAATGGAACTGTACCGGAACAGGAGGCTCACGAAGGTAACCCTGGGCGCATTGGCCAGAGAGGCGCTTCAGACTATACAGACTGAAAAAAAAATGAACATCGAACGGATTAAAAAATGAACATCGAACATCGAACGTCCAACATCGAATGGAAAAGGATGAAAGAAACAGCGGTCAGAAGCCAGAAGTCGGAGATCAGAAAAACAGCAACCAAATATCCCTGAACCCTGAACCTTTGTTTCTCATTTGGTGTTTGGTTTTTTATTCGATTTTAAAATAATTTGAAGAGCGGAGCGACATCATTATTCGACGTTCGACGTTCAATGTTCGATGTTGGACGTTCATCTTTTAATATGTTCGACATTCGATATTCGCATTTTACTAAAACCCCTGAACCCTGAACTAGGAGGACATATGCCTTATACAGCTCATATATTAGTTGTGGATGATGAGCCCGATATCTGCTGGGCTTTGGGAAATATTCTCAAGTGGGAAGATTATCATGTTACCCTGGTCATGAATGGGAAAGAGGCCTTGAAATTGGCAAAGGACGGGGATTTCAAAATAGCTTTTATAGATGTAAAGCTTCTTGATATGGACGGGATCGAGTTATGCCGGCTGA
>CBDAFK010000262.1:0-2702 GCA_965195235.1 uncultured Desulfobacterales bacterium
CCGTTTCGAGCCGCCCTGTTAATAAAATCTATTAGTATAAGTGAATCGTTTACAACTATGCCCGACAGAGCCACTATGCCGAAAATACTTATCATAGTAATAGCCAATCCCATCACCAGATGACCTGCAATAGCTCCTATAAGGCCGAAAGGTATGGCTATCATTATTATAACAGGCTGAATATAAGAACGGAACTGGCTCGCTAACAAAAGGAATATTCCCATAAGAGCGAGCACATATCCATTTTTCAGGCTGTCTAACGATTCTCTGGTTCTTTTCTCCTGACCTTCTAAATCGTATTCCAATTCAGGATACCGCTCAATCAGTTCTGGAAGAAAATCTTTGTTAAGATCAGCCACTATCTTGCTTGCATTTGCAATTGATTCATCAAGATTCGAAATAACCGTTATCACACGTTTTCTATCAACCCTGTGAATTACGGAATAGGCTTTCCCATGAGTAATATCCGCAACCTCTTCGATGGGAATCTCCTGCCCGCTTCCTGTTCTGATACGCATTTCCTCTATGCCGGCAATGCTCCTTCTGTCAGAAGCGTCATATCTTACCATAACTTTTATATCATCTCTGCCTCTCTGGATACGCACCGACTCCTCGCCATAAAAGGCCTGGCGAAGCTGTCTTGCAATATCGCTCATGGTTATCCCCAGAGATCTCGCTCCTTCTTTTATTTTAACCTGTTTTTCCTCCTTTCCAGGCTTGAAATCATCTGCAATGTCAAATGTCCCGGGATAGGTTCGCATTTCAATTTTAAGTTCGTCTGCGGCACGCCTGAGCTGATTAAAATCTTTGCCAGCAAGCTGGATTTCGATGGGATTGCCTCCGGGTCCACCCTCAAGAGTTGTAAAAGTCAGCGTTTCTACCCCTGGAATTTCTCCCGTAAGGCTGCGCCATTTGTTTAAAACTGTATTTACGGAAAGATCACGCCTCTTTTCCGATGGGATCAGTTCTATCCATACTTCACCGCAGTGGCCTCCGGATTCCCCGGGTTTCCAGTCTCTTCTCGGTATCATGCCTACCAGCGCAAATGTATTTACAATTATATCTCCGTTGTTTTTTAATTTTTTATTGAATAAATCGTTTAATTTAAAGGCCTGTTTTTCCAGATGTTCGATTGCTCCCTCGGTTAATTCATATGATGTTCCAAGGGGATAGCCAACCTCGGCAATAACCCAGTTACTCTCTCCTTTTGGAAAAAAAACAAATGGAACGTAACCGCCGGCAACAACGCCGAGACTTATTATCAGCACCCCCAGACCAATAGCAAAAGCAAAATATCTGTTCTTTACTACATACTTTAAGGCTGAAGTATAATACTTCTCAATAACAAGTGTAAGGATTTGTTCCACTTTAGATCTGATGCGCTCGTGCCAGGAACGGCTGCCCATATCTTTAATGGCAGATCTGGTTAAAGCCCCGGCCAGATGAGCGGGAAGGATAATAAGAGCCTCGCCAAGAGATATGATCAAAATCGCTATAACCGCCCTGGGCATGACGGCAATAAATTTACCCATTATTCCTGCAATAAACAGCAGAGGAATAAATGCAACAATTGTAGTGGCAACGGCCATGACCACTGGCCAGCCCACCTCCTTTAAGCCATCAACTACGGCAGCCGAAGGTGACTTCCCTTTGTGAAAATGGGTAAAAATGTTCTCTCCAACTATTATTGCATCATCTACAAGTATGCCGAGGGTCATAATAAAGGCAAAAAGGGAAATCATGTTGATAGTTTCACCTGAAAAATCGAGTACAAGAAAGGCTCCCATAAAGGATATAGGTATGCCGATAGAGACCCAGAAAGCCAGACGCAGGTTTAAAAACAGCGCCAGGGCAATAAAAACCAAAACGATCCCCTGGGCGCCGTTGCGAAGCAGCATGTTAATCCTGTCCCGGACCATTGTCGATAAATCAAACCATGTGGCAAGATACACGCCTTCAGGCATTTTGGCTCTTTGTTTCTCAACATAATCCTTAACACACCTCGTAACCTTGATGACATCCTCCGTGTTTGTTCTGTTCACCTGTATAAGAGCTGCGGGTCTGCCGTTAAATCTTGCTTTTACATCAACATCTTCAAAACCATCGATTATATTTGCAACCTGTCCAAGCCGAACAATCGTTCCATCATTTAAAGTAATAAGTGGAATGCCTTCAAATTCACGACCAGTATAAAGCTGTCCCTTTGATCTTACCAGTATCTCGCCATGTGAAGTCTTTATATTCCCGCCCGGGAGATCAATACTTCCTGTTTTTACTGCCCTTACAACATCATCAAATGAAATGCCGTATCGCCTGAGATTTTCTTCAGACACCTCTATTGCAATTTCATAGTCTCTGACTCCGACAAGATTTGCCAGGGAAATAGACTCGGTATCTACAAGATCATCCCTGACTTCTTCAGCTTTTTTGCGCAGGAGTTTCTCGGAAACATCGCCATATACCGCCACTGTAATGGCTGGATTCCTGTTTAATATTTCTACAACAACCGGTTCTTCAGCATTCTCCGGAAAGCTGTCAATAAGATCAATCTCTGTTTTTATATCATCAAGCACTCCCTGTGTGTCGGCATCGGAATCAAGTTCAACCGTAACCGATCCACGGCCCTCGGAAGCATTGGAAAAAATGCGGTCTATTCCTTCAATTCCTATTATACTCTCCTCGATCTTGACACATATACCCTC
>CBDAFK010000263.1:0-2213 GCA_965195235.1 uncultured Desulfobacterales bacterium
AACATAACAGTTAGTTTTGAAACAGATGAAGGTATTGTCAAGGCGGTCGATGATGTTTCGTTTCATATTGACAGGAACGAAATTGTCGGATTGGTCGGCGAATCAGGATGCGGAAAATCTGTCACAGCCTTGAGCATACTCCGTCTTATTCCATTGCCTTATGGAAGGATTGAAACAGGCGAAATTTTATTTTACGGCAAAAACCTTCTCGATCTAAACCATAAAAAGATGAGAAAAATACGCGGCAGGGCAATAAGCATGATATTTCAGGAGCCCGGGTCCGCTCTTTCACCCTTGCATACAATCGGCAGGCAGATGGTTGAGACTATTTTGCTGCATAAGGATATAACCAAAAAAGAGGCCTGGAATATTGCTGAAACCTGGCTTGAGAAGGTTAAAATCTCTGATCCGGGAGAAAGGATGTTTGCTTATCCCTATCAGCTTTCCGGAGGCATGCAGCAAAGGGTAATGATTGCTATGGCCTTAATGCTGGAGCCCGACCTTGTCATAGCGGATGAACCGACAACAGCGCTTGATGTAACAATACAGGCTCAGGTTTTCGAGCTGGTCAGGGAGATGAGGCGATTTAATACCTCTATACTGCTTATTACGCACGATATGGGAGTAATATGGGAAATGTGCGACAGAGTGCTGGTTATGTATGCATCAAAGATAGTCGAGGAAGGAAATAGGGATGATATTTTTTCAAACCCTGCGCATCCTTATACCATAGCCCTTCTTGAGTCGATACCGAAACTTTCCGCTGACGAGGGTAGATTGAAAGCAATCCCTGGCCAGGTGCCGTCTGCTCTTAATTATCCATCAGGGTGTCATTTTTTTGATCGATGCCCTGATGCATTTGACAGGTGCAGGAATGAAAAACCAGAACTTGTCGATCTTGGCAATGGACACAAAGCAGCATGTTTTCTTGCAAAAAAATGAACTATAAACAACCAGAAAAATCGCCGCTATTAGAGACATATAACCTTCAAACATGGTTTCCGATAAAACGCGGTATTCTGGCAAGGACAGTGGGGTATATCAAAGCGGTTGATATAGTCTCCTTGTATATAAACAGAGGTGAAACACTTGGTCTTGTCGGCGAATCCGGATGCGGGAAGACCACTCTGGGCAGAACTTTATTGGGGCTGGAAAAGGCTCGCAGAGGCAAGATACTTTTTTGCGGCAAAAATCTTCTTGAACTTGATCGCAGGGAGCTAAGGAAGATGAGAAGAAGGATGCAGATAATCTTTCAGGATCCTCTGACAGCGCTTAATCCCAAAATGAATGTTATTGATATTATTACAGAAGGGCTTGTTGAATTCCGCTTGATAGAAGGAACCAGGGAGGATCATGCAAAAAGGCTGATGAATGAAGTCGGGCTTGATGAAGAGGCCATATATCGTTATCCCCACGAGTTTTCAGGCGGGCAGCGCCAGCGCATCAATATAGCAAGAGCTTTATCTTTAAAGCCTGATTTAATTGTTTGTGACGAACCTGTCAGCGCCCTTGATGTATCTGTGCAGGCGCAGGTTATAAATCTGCTTATGGATTTGCGCGACAGATACAATCTGTCTTATCTTTTTATATCGCACGACTTAAGCGTGGTAAGCAATATTGCGCACCGTGTGGCTGTTATGTACCTTGGCAAAATAGTGGAATATGGACCGACCGGTGATATAATTAATAAGCCTATGCATCCTTATACTAAGGCTTTAATTAATGCAGTGCCCAGACCGGATTCTAAAAAACTCGAACATAAAAAAAAGCGGATTATTCTGAAAGGGGAGATGCCTTCTCCTTCTGCTCCTCCTTCCGGATGTATGTTTCATACACGTTGCCCGGAGGTTATGGATATATGCAGAGAAAAAGCGCCGCAGGAAATGAAATCAGGCATGCATGGGGTGTGGTGCCATTTAGTAAAAAGCGAATATTGAATATCGAATAAAGAATGTCGAACATCAGAAGTTCTTTGAGAAGTTCTTTGAAAGGAATAAATCAATATCCTTCACTTCGATATTCTGCGGTTCCTTGTTCTGCGGTTCTGCGGTTCAACGGCGCTTATTATTTTGCGGGAGGCGCAGTTAGTGGAATTTTAGGGCCGGCTATAGACTCTGTAATTTTGGCTTTGATAGATTCGATTTTCTGTTTTATAAGTTTGTTCTGACTGTCATTAAGGTCAAGCAAAGCAGCCTTGTTGAGATACTCCAAAG
>CBDAFK010000264.1:0-4255 GCA_965195235.1 uncultured Desulfobacterales bacterium
TTTCCTTTGCGCCTGATCGTAATGTATGTCGCACAGGGTGCTGGTTACAAAGTATAAGCAAATGATTTCGCTGTAAAAATGTTATTTTTAACCCTTACCGTCTTGACATTGATGGAAATCAAGGGTGCGAAACTTGAGTAATAATTTTTTCTTGACAAAAATGATATTTATAGATAAAGGTTCAAAAATTACTTATTAAGCAGGTATCTTTGTCATTAACTAAAACTTTACGGAGTTTCCATGAGTACATTAGATGATAAAGCTAAAGAGGTTTCTGAAGAAGCTGTAGATGAGGCAGAAACAGCATCACCCCCGAAAGTAAATGAAAAAAAACAGAATAATGGCGCATTGGGATTCATTATTCTGTTTTTTATTATTGGGCTTGCGGGAAGTCTTGCGGTTGGATGGTGGATTTTCCCGAAGCTTCTCTATTCTCAAAAAAAGCAGCCGATTGATTTTAATCATGTTCTTCATGTTGAGACTGTTGAGGAGGGGTGTGAAAGCTGTCATTATTTCCGTGAAGACGGCTCCTTTTCCGGGGTGCCGAAACTTGCCCAGTGCATTGAATGTCACGAAGAGGTGCAGGGAGAAGACCCTGAGGAACTCAAGTTCGTCGAGGACTATGTGGCAAAAGGAAAGGAAGTCCCCTGGCTTATTTATTCGAGACAGCCTGATTGCGTATTCTTTTCCCACATAGCTCATATCAAGATGGGAGAACTGGATTGTGCCGTATGTCACGGACATATCGGCGAATCAACGCATTCAAGGGTTTACGAAGAAAATAAGCTTACAGGTTACAGCCGTGATATCTGGGGAAAAAACATTGCGGGGCTCAAGAAGAATACCTGGGACCGGATGAAAATGGATGATTGTGTTGAATGTCATGCAGAAAACAAAGCGGTTCCAAAAACAGTCGAAAGACTTCCATGGCCTATAAGCTGGATACCTCGACCTTATGAAAAACCGGCGAGTAGTCAGGTAAGAGTTCATATAGAAAAGGACGCATGTTTTGTATGCCATAAATAGGCTGATAACTTCATTAGTTTATCAGCAATATTTTAAGGGGTAGAATCTTATGAAGGTAGGTAGAAGAAGTTTTTTATCATTGATAATTGGCGGTGCAGCCGGCACAGCCCTTTCACCATTGCCGTTTAAGCTGATGGATGACTCTTCGATATGGACACAGATGTGGCCATGGACTCCTGTGCCGGAGGATGGAGAAGTCAGTTATGTAAATACTGTATGCCCTCTTTATCTCGGCGGTTGCGGGCTTACTGTTCGAAAGGTTAATGAGCGGGCAATTAAAATAGAGGGTATGAAAGGGTATCCTGTAAATGATGGCGGAGTAGGCCTTCTTGGATTATCAGGCCTTCAACTGCTTTATGGCCCCACACGCGTCAAAACCCCATTAAAAAGGATAGGAGCGAGAGGTGAAGGAAGATGGGAAAAGATCTCCTGGAATGAAGCCATTGCAGAGGTTGTAAAAAAACTTGGAGAGTTAAGAGAAAAAGGCAAGTCCCACACTGTTGCCTGTATTTCCGGTACTGATCGCGGAACAGTGGCTCACCTTTTAGGGAGATTTTTGACGGTATATGGTTCTCCAAATTTTATACGCACACCATCTATGCAGGACTCATACGAGCTTACAATGTACCTTATGCAAGGTGTTCAGGCTTCAGCCGGATTTGATGTAGAAAATGCTAATTTTATACTGAGCTTTGGAAACGAATTAATAGAAGGCTGGGGATCCCGTATGTTCAAGGGCAACAGCGCATTAAAAGACAAAGGGAAACTGGTGCAGATTGAGCCGCGTTTGTCCAATACAGCAGCCAAATCGGATAAATGGATCCCCATAAATCCGGGAACAGAAGCTGCTCTGGCTTTGGGTATTGCTCATGTAATTATCCAAAAATCGCTGTATGACACTAATTTTGTTAATAATTATTCTTCTGACTTTGAAGAATTTAAGCAGATTGTGCTCAATGAATTCAGCCCTGATGATGTCGCAAAGATTACCGGTGTATCCGCTTCCACAATAGAATCTTTGGCTAAAACCTTTGCACGCGCATCAAAACCGCTGGCGGTTTGCGGTCGTGGCCAGGGAGAAACACCGGGCAGTCTGAATGAATTTATGGCCGTGCATGCCTTAAATGCACTTGTCGGCAATATCAATAAAAAGGGAGGTGTCTGGGCTGTTCCGGATCCTGATTATATAAAATGGCCTGAAGTAGAAATGGATCGCGTTGCCGCAGATGGTAGGCATAAGGCTCGCATTGACGGCGCAGGGAGCAAAAGATATCCGGATACAAGATATCTGTTAGACAGGTTGCCCGACGCTATTAATTCCGGGAAAGATTATCCTGTTGAGGCTCTTTTTGTTGCAGGCGCCAATCCGGTTTATACAATACCTGACACCAATGCGGTAAAAGAGGCGTTTAACAAAGTGCCGTTTGTTGTAAGCTTTTCTTCATATATGGATGAAACCGCTGCAAATGCCGATCTTATCCTTCCGAACCATGTTTTTCTTGAACGCTATGAGGATGTGCCGACACCGGTTGGACTGCAAAAATCAATTATAGGTCTTTCAAGGCCGGTAGTAAAGCCGCAGTTTAATACAAAACATCTGGGTGATGTGATAATTCTTATAGCAAAATCATTTGGGGGCAGGATAGCAGATGCTTTTCCCTGGGACAACTATGAAGCCTGTCTGCAAAAAACATTAGGTAAAAAATGGGAGACTCTGAACGAAGAAGGATTCTGGTTGGATTCTAATGTCAGGGTTCAGGGTTGGGAAGGAGCATTTGATACTCCATCCGGAAAATTTGAGTTTTGTTCCCGTACTCTTGCCGAACAGGGCATCAATCCGCTCGCACAATTTAGCCCTGTTGAACCAGAAGGTGATGAGGGTCAATTCCCGCTTATTCTCATTCCGTATGATTATATGAGGCTTGCAAGCGGTTATATCGGAACTCCTCCTTTTGCCATGAAAACCGTAGAGGATACAGTGCTTAAGGGCAATGATAGCTTTGTTGAGATTAATCCAAGCTCGGGCAAAGGTTTTAGAGAAGGGGATCGGGCAATTCTTAACACTCCAAAGGGCACTGTAAACGTCAGGGTTCATCTTTTTGACGGGATTATGCCCGGCTTAGTTGCCCTGCCGAGAGGGCTGGGACATACAGCCTATGACGAGTATCTCGCTGATAAGGGCATTAATTTTAACGAACTCATCGGTCCGATCGAAGATCCTGTTTCCGGTCTAAACACAGCCTGGGGAATAAGGGCCAAGCTGACAAGAGCATAAATCAAAGGATGGGGTTTTGATGAAAGAACAGCACAAACACACAAAAGCCAAAAAGTATGGGATGGTCATAGATCTTGATAAATGTACCGGATGCGGAGCCTGTATGGCGGCCTGTATGGCTGAAAATAACGTTCCGTTTAAAAAGGACGAATCAGACAAGCTCCTCAGCATCACATGGATGCGTGTTTACAAGTTGACAAACGGCAAAAAATTCCCTGAGGCCGACATATGCTATCTCCCCAGACCATGCATGCATTGCGAGGGAGAGCATGGCCATGCGCCATGCGTATCTGTTTGCCCGGCGGTCGCTACCGACTATAGCCATGAAACAGGGATTGTCAGCCAGGTTTATACGCGCTGTTTTGGATGCAGGTACTGTATGGCGGCCTGCCCGTATCATGCACGCTATTTTAACTGGTGGGATCCTGTCTGGCCCGATGGTATGGAAAAATACTTAAGCCCGAATGTTTCTCCACGCATGAGAGGTGTGGTGGAAAAATGCAGTTTCTGCTTTCACAGATATCAACTGGCAATGAACAAGGCATATAATGAAAGCCGCCGCGAGTTAGAGGAGGATGAATATCAAACCGCATGCACCCAGGCATGTCCTGCCGGTGCTATTACATTCGGCGATCTAAACAATCCGGATCATGCTGTAACTCAAATAGCAAAACCCGACCCTAAACATGGGGGACGGCCGATGAATCCTCATGCATTCCGGTTGCTTGAAAGACTGCACACCAATCCCAAAGTTTACTATCTTTCAAGCCGTGACTGGGTAAGGCGGGCAGGAGACAATTATATTGAAAACGAGAGTGGACAAGGAAACCATTAAAAAAAGTTATAACCGCATATATTTTAGGAGCATATAATTTATGGATTCTGCATTAATACCCGAGGGGGTTAAACGCTGTTCATTTGGAAAATTTATCTTATGGATCGTTATATTTGGCG
>CBDAFK010000265.1:0-1664 GCA_965195235.1 uncultured Desulfobacterales bacterium
TTTGGATAACCAAGGGGCAGATCAACAGCTTCCATTAAAGGGAAACGGCCCCTGGTATAGGCAAAGCAGGACATTCCAATATCCGATATTCCCTTTACAACCCCGTCATAACACTGGTTTGCCTTTGTCAAGGTGCCTCCGGGATAGACATGAATTTTTACTCTTCCGTTAGTGCGCATTTCCACTTCCTTTGCCCATGACACACCAGCTTTACATTGGCCGTGGGTAGGGGGGAAGAAAATGCTGTAGTTGAGTTCGGTTGTCTCCGGTTTAGTACAGGCGGTAAAGACTGCACCAAAGGATAAGGTTACAAAAAATAAAATTAAAATGGTCAAAAATAGATTTTTTTTCATTTTCTCCTCCGTCATTAATATGTTCCCTAACTCACAATTTGAACCATAAGCTATAGATTTTCAGATAAATAATTTCACACCGTTTATTCCCCTCTCCCTTGGGGAGAAGGTCAGGGTGAGGGGAAATATCAAGAAAATGGAAACTATTCTGAAAATCTATATATATCTTGAGAGCTTAAAGTCAATGCTGTTGCCTTAAAGGCCGTTCCTTAAAAAAATAACAGAAAAAAACAGTTAAGTAAAGGTTTTACAGCAAATAGCGCAAAGGCCGGGAAAATCAATGCTTCAACGGAAAAGGAGAAACCATTGTCCAAAAAAATAACCGTTTTTCACATTATTTCTTTTGCTTGACTTCCTAATATCATAGCATATAATATGCCATATGATATCAACAAAGGAGGACAATATGGGATCAAGGAAAACAGCCAGCGCCAGAGCATTAATAGAGCCCGAGGTCAAGAAAGAGGCTGAAAAGATACTCAAGAGCCTTGGATTATCAGTTTCAACATCATTTGAATTGTTTTACAGGCAGGTTATTGCCCAACGTGGGTTGCCTTTTGAGCTACACGTTCCCAACGAAAAAACCATGAAAGCTATTGAGAATTCCAGACAAGGTAAGGGGAAGGCATCTTCCACACCTCAAGAGCTTTTTGATGATCTGGGAATATGATACAATGAGATCAATCAGACGTGACACACAGTTCAAAAGGGACCTTAATCGTATAATCAAACGCCATAACGATGTGAACAAGTTGAAAGATATTATTAAGCGCCTGGCCAATGCTGAAAAACTGCCGCCGAAAAACAAAGATCACCAACTTAAAGGTAGCTTAAAGGACTGTCGAGAATGCCATATTGAGTCTGACCGGTTGCTCGTTTATCGTATAGAAGGAAGCGAACTTTGCCTCATTCGAACAGGAATACATTCAGATTTATTTGAGTAACTATCAATGGCGGCATATAAAATGCCGCAGGGGAAAAGAGGTTAAAAATAAACATTGAACACCCGCCTGCCATGCATCACAAACGATGGCGGCATGATCATTGTCACCGGGCCAAGACACCAGGACATTCTACCAAGACCACCCAAAGGCATTGCGGGCAGGTCGAACGTCCAACACCCGCCGTGCTCGCGCCTGTCGCGACAGGTCGAATGCTGAACGGGAAAAGATGAAGCTGCTTTGGTGGATTCGTCGCTTACGCTCCTTAATCCACCCTACAATTTACAAAATGCAAAAGAGAAGTTCGTAGTTCGTAGGGTGGATTAAGCGAAGCGAATCCACCGGAAACTCTGATCCAACAAACAAAAAC